>BNXY01000004.1 GCA_025999935.1 Bacteroidia bacterium
AGATGTAATTTCAAATAGCCGCCTTCGCCATACAAGCGGGCTTCGTTGTCCAAAACCATTTCGAAAGAAGAAGTCAACATACTGATTTCCTTTTCTTTATGTTTGAAAAGAATGGAGGTTGTCCAATCGGTCCCGGTTGGAGCGGGTACGGAAGTTACCTGAATACTTTCGGGTTTTCCGAACAAATACATGGCCGTAAAAATCGGATAAATACCGATGTCGGGAATCGAACCGCCGCCTAATGCCGGATCGTAAACCCGTCTGAAAGGATCGAAAGGCGAGATGAATCCGAAATTGCATTGAAGCAGCAAGGGCTGTTTGATAGCTCCGCCGAGGGCCTGTTCCTTGAATTGAATCATGCTGGGAATAAATCGGCTCCACAAGGCTTCCATCAAAAAAACATTTTTCTTGCGGGCTTTATCCACCATTCGTTTGACTTGCAATAAATTGGAAGCGAATGGTTTTTCGCACAAAACCGCTTTCCCGGCTTCCAGACACAGCATGGTATGTTCATAATGCAAATTGTTGGTAGTCGCGATATAAACCACATCTAATTCCGGGTCGGCCGCCATTTCCTTGTATGAACCGTAAGCATTTTTAAAACCGTGATTTTCCTTGAACGCTTCCGCCCTTTCCAATGAGCTGGATGCTACTGCATAAAGTTCGGCATTAGGCAATACTTTCAAACCTTCTGCAAACTTATTGGCAATTTTACCGGGGCCAATAATCCCCCATTTATAAGTCTTTCCCATGATAATTTGTATTAACAGTTTATATATAATAATCCATTGAATCAATCAATCCCGAACGGAGGGCGTATTTGGTGGCTTCGTGAATATTATTTACTTCCAATTTCCGGAAAATATTTTTCTTATGCGTGGTAATCGTGTGTACGCTCGAAATGCGGTCTTCTGCGATTTCTCTTACCGATTTACCCACAGCAATCAATTTTAATATTTCTTTTTCGGTAGATGTGAGCACTTCCGATTCTTTCTTTTCCTTTGAAGTCTCGATAAATTGCACGATTCGGGGACAAACATACCGCTCCCGGATACGGGACAGAAAAAGCGCCTTCCGGATTTCATTCCCCGTAGAATTTTTCAGAAGGACACTGAATGTTTTTTCCAAAATAATCCGTTTCAGAAAAGGCAAAGTCAATTCTTCGGAAAACAAAATCCAGTTTACCTTACTAAAGCGCGCTCCGACAATCAATAAATCTTCTACATTATTGAAATCAAAATTTGTATAATCCAGTACCACAGTCGCATCCGTGTGGTCGGAAAAAAGTCGTATCAATTCTTTTTTATCCCGCACTTCAAATTGGAGACCTGTAAAACCGATTTCCTTCAATAAAAAACGGATACCCATTTTACTGATATCCTGATTATCTGCTAATATATATACTGATGATTCCAAATGTATTTGTATTTATTTTTGCAAATATACGTTATAAAAATTAAACAATTGACATTATATCTCTGCTTTTTTCAAAAAATACCATAAACATGGTATTGTTCGCGCCTAAAAAAAAGACTAATTTTGCAAACAGAATTAAAAACAAATCATCATTAAAAAATTTATTTATGGGAAGTATTGCAAAAAATTTAACAGATCTAATTGGAAACACACCTTTGTTGGAATTTTCTAATTTCAATAAGATTCATGGTTTGAACGCACATGTAATCGGAAAAATCGAAGCGTTTAATCCGGCATCCAGCGTAAAAGACCGTATCGCCTTGTCCATGATTGAAGATGCCGAGGAAAAAGGTATCCTCAAAGAAGGTAATGAAATTGTTGAACCGACCAGCGGCAACACCGGTATTGGTTTGGCATTCGTAAGCGCATCAAAAGGTTACAAGTTGACTTTGACCATGCCAGAAACGATGAGTATTGAACGCCGCAACCTGCTGAAAGCTTTGGGTGCGAATCTCGTTCTTACACCCGGTGCAGATGGCATGAAAGGCGCTATCGCCAAAGCGGTCGAAATAAAAGAAAACAATCCGAAAGCAGTTTTGCTCCAACAATTTGAAAACGCCGCCAACCCGGCCATTCACAAAAAAACAACCGCAGTTGAAATTTGGAACGACACCGATGGAAAAGTAGATATTTTCGTATCCGGAGTAGGTACCGGCGGTACCGTCAGCGGTGTAGGCGAAGTTTTGAAACAACGCAATCCCAAAATACAAATTATCGCTGTCGAACCGGTGGATTCTCCCGTTCTTTCGGGCGGCAAACCCGGTCCCCACAAAATACAAGGTATCGGCGCCGGTTTTATTCCCAAAACATTCAACGCAGAAGTGGTGGACGAAATTATTCAGGTAAGCAATGACAATGCCATCCGCACCAGTCGCGAATTGGCCAAACAAGAAGGCTTGTTGGTGGGAATTTCTTCCGGAGCAGCAGTTTACGCCGCTGTTCAAGTAGCCAAACGACCGGGCAATGAAGGCAAAAACATCGTAGTCATTCTTCCGGATACGGGCGAAAGATATTTATCAACCGTGCTGTATGCCTTTGACGAATATCCGCTATAAGAAAAGAACGCTTCATCATTTTTTGTTTTTTCAATAACCTCCGGTTGCTTTTGTATGCTGGAGGTTATTTATTTTAAATCGACCTGTGGTTATGATAATCTTTTTCAATCAATTCAAGTGTATAACGATTTGTCGGAAAAAGTAGTAACGTAACAGGTTTCCATCTTCTAATTATTTATTTGATGATGCAAAGATAATCGTCCGGCATACTTTCAATTATACCGGTTAATTTTGCTGATGTATTTTCCGATAATATCAAATTCCAGATTCACAACCGTACCCGGTTTGATTTGGTGGAAATTCGTACATTCATAAGTAAAAGGAATAATCGCAACCTGAAAACTATTGTCCTTTGAGTTGCAAACCGTCAGGCTTACGCCATTCACGCAAACAGAACCCTTTTCCACAGTCATATAACCTTCCCGCGCTTTTTCTTTATCGAATGTATATTCAAAAGTATAATACCAACTGCCATCCGCTTCTTCCACAGCGGCACAAACAGCCGTTTGATCGACATGGCCTTGCACAATATGCCCGTCCAAACGTCCGTTCATCAGCATACTCCGCTCCAAATTCACTTTATCACCTGCGTTCAAAAGACCCAGATTGGAACGTTCCAAGGTTTCTTTCACCGCGGTAACCGTGTAGGTATCTTCCGTCAGGCTGACAACAGTTAAACAGACGCCGTTGTGCGCCACACTCTGGTCAATTTTCAATTCATTGACAAACGAACATCTCAGACTTAAATGTATATTTCCCTGATCTATAACCCGATTTACAACCAAAGCGGCTTCTTCAACTATTCCTGAAAACATAATAATCAATTATTTTATAAATTTTGTGCAAAGTTAGGTAAACAAAACGAAAATTCCGCTATATTTGCAGTCTAATTGACAAGAAAAATGAGACCTCCTACTTTACAATACTTTTATTTGGAAAAGCCCATGACATTATTGATACTGATTTCTTTAATCAGTGTTTTTCTATGGATTGGGAAAGGTGATTTTTATACCAAAGGAGAACCGCGGGAAGCTTCCGTGGCAGTTTCGATGATTGAAAAAAATCAATGGATTTTGCCGGAAGTGTATGCCGGCGAAATTGCCTACAAGCCGCCTTTGACACATTGGCTGATATCCGTTTTCTCTTTGCCGCAGGGAAAAGTCACTCCTTTTTCTTCTCGGCTTCCTTCTGCCTTGGCTTTTTTGGGTTTGGTTGTTTTCTCTTTTGTTTTTTTCGGTAAAAACCTGAAATTTCAGGATGCTTTTTTGGCAGCCTTAATCATGCTCACTTCCTTTGAGTTACACCGAGGCGCCATGACTGCGCGCGTGGATATGCTGCTCGCTTTTCTGATTGTGCTGGCTTTGACTCGTCTGTTTCGGTGGGAAGAGCGAAAAAAGTTGAAAGGTTTTCCGTTCTTTATCACGATTATCTTGGGATTGGCGACTTTGACGAAAGGCCCTATTGGGATTATTTTGCCCCTGCTGGTTTTCGGCGTCTATTTGCTTTTACTTCGATACAACTTCCGGAAAGTGGCCGGCAAACTATTACCGATTGCCTTGGCTTCGCTGATTTTACCGTTTATCTGGTATATTTTGGCTTATCAAACCGGCGGAAAAGCATTTTTTGATATTGTTTGGGCGGAAAATTTCGGGCGTTTCTTCGGCATGGAAAATCTGAATATTGATTATAGTTTGGGGCACGAAGAACCTTGGTGGTATAACTTTGCCACTTTGTTGGGCGGATTTATTCCCTGGACAATACTCCTTTTTATTTCGCTTTTTACCATCCGTTATTCAAAAAAAATTCCCGGAATCAAAATGCTCTGGCGCTTATTCATCCGTCAGAATAAAATCAAACTTTTTTCGGCCGTGGCTGCCATTGTGATTATTGGGTTCTATTGCATTCCGCTTAGCAAAAGAAGCGTTTACCTGATGCCGGCTTATCCATTTATTTCCATTTTTATAGCTCAATATGTTTTGTATTTAACGGAATACAAGATTACCACCAGCCGGATTTTCAATATTTTTATCGGAATCCTTGCAAGCGTTTTAAGTCTTATCGTATTGCTAACGGTTATTTTTCCGGTTATCGATCCGGTACGCTTAGCATCTGTCTTTACCCGACACGAAAAAACATTGACTGACATCGGTACTATTTGGCAGTCCTTTCACTCGTCCAAAATTGTGTATGCGCTTTTGTTGTGCGTTTTGGTATTTTCCATTTATATTCTTTTCAAATATCTGCGGAAAAAGAATTATCTGAAAGCGCTTTATGCGACTATCGGCGCTTACCTCGCTATATTGTTGGTTTTAGACGGATCATTTCTCCCGGCTTATAAAGACGGAATCAGTGTCAAGCCGATGGCAAAAAGCATACGGAACAATTATCCGGTAAAGGAAGACAATCTGTTTGCGATGTGTAACTTGAAGGAATACAGCAATATGTACGGCCTAAATTTTTATCTTCACAACCATTTGCGCGATTTTGAAAAAGAACAGCCCGGTGAAGGATTTTTCCTCACAGGCAGTAATAGTTTTGAAAAAGTTTCCGAAAAATATGGAAAAGTTTATCGGTTTATTTTATTGGAAGAATATAAAAACAAAAGCCGCGATGGGGAGAAAGTGATACAACTCTATTCTTTTAAAAAGTCTGAACCTTGATTTTATTAAGGCGCGTGAAATTTTTATGGAATTACACCCAATCATGTATTATCCATTACTTTATCTGTGCTCGTAAAAATTCTATTTCTGTTTTCAGAATAAAATTATTACTTTTGTGAGAAAATCCATAGATAAAAAACCAGATCAAAGATTTTCTTCGGCAATAGAAATGTATTACCATTGGAAAAATATGAATTTATTATGAAGATTAGAAAATCCTTAAAGTATATTATTATAATGTTGTTATTGTTATTTAGTGGCTTATTGCTGTTTGCTAATTTTGGCATTTCCGAGCATGATGAATTTATTAATTCTACTTTTTTTGAAAGGAGAAAACACATATCAACAGATGGCCCGTATATAATTTATGACGAAAAAGAGGGGAACAGGGTTATCGAAATAGATAGTAAATTTTCCATAAAGGAGTACGACCTTTTAAATAAAAAACAGTTTGATGTTCATGTCTATTCATTCCACAAATCGGTATCTGGAAATTTTCCGGTCAAACTCAAAGATACAATTGCAATCCCACCAAGCAAATATGACTTAAATTCAGATATTCTTGTTTTATCAGACATTGAGGGGAATTGGTATGCGTTTAAGACATTGCTTCTAAATGCCGGTGTAATGGACAATAATTATAATTGGATTTTCGGTAATGGCCATTTGGTTTTGTTGGGAGATTTTATGGATAGAGGCTTAAACGTAACTCAAATATTGTGGTTGATTTATAAATTAGAAGATGAAGCCGAACAAACGGGAGGAAAGGTGCATTTTATTCTGGGTAATCATGAAATTATGAATTTAGAGGGAAGTATTTATCATGTTCGGTCTAAATATAAAAAATTAGCTAAAAAGTTGGGAGTTGGTTATTCTACTTATTTACTCGGAAAAAATTCGGAACTGGGAAGGTGGCTGAGAAGTAAAAATACAATTGAAAAAATAGGCGAATATTTATTTGTGCATGGTGGAATTGGAGCTGAAATGGATATGAAAAAAATGGATATGGATACAATAAACAGTCAAGTGAGGCAATACATTCAAAATCCCGTGTTAGAACAGAAAGATGAATTTTTATTTGGAAAGGCTGGTCCTTTGTGGTATAGAGGCTACATAAGGGATCGAGGAGACAGCATTAGCAATCATATTGAAAATGTATTGAATTTTTATAATGTAAATAAAATTATTGTTGGACATTCGACTGTAAGTAGAATAAAATCTTATTGCAACGACAAAGTAATTGATGTTGATGTGCATTTTCCTTCTGACAGTAAAGATAAAACTACGATTGGGCAATGTTTGTTAATTAAAAAAAGTGGGGAGTATTATCGCGTGCTTTCAAATGGAGAAAAAGAATTGTTATTTGAAGATAAGTTCTAACTTATGCTCAAAGTAAACTCACAACTCAATAAAGATGTTAGATATTCCGATGCCACAGATATATATAGGGATTTTAAAAATAAATTATCTGGATTTACCATAGGCGATTGGCACACCAATCGCAATGATTAAATCTAATGCAATCAATAGTTAAAAATTTAAGTCAGATGAAAAAAATTAAAATATTAAATTTCTTTTTAATAGCTTTGTGTTTGTTCCTGTTTTATGTACTATATTTGTTCAGTTTTGGATATCAGACAGTAACAGAGCAAATAAACTCTACCACAGTAACCCTTTTCGGCGATACTCCAGACTATACGGATTTAAACTATGATGGTCCTTATATATTTTATCACGATGATGTGGCGGAAATCATAACAATAGAAAAATCAAAACCAAAGCAAGATTATGGCAAAATAAATAGAAAATTTATAGGCTTACAAGATTTATATAGTACAAAGTTTAAATCGCATATAATAGATGCTGATGGCAATTCTGAAAATTATGTTACATTCCAATTAACAGAAAACTATCTGATTCCAAAAAGTGTAAATGTATTATTACCAAATCAAAAAATATTTTGCATATCAGATTTGGAAGGGAATTTTGAGATATTTCGTTCTTTTTTATTGAATAATAAAATCATAGATAAGGATAACAAATGGATTTTTGGGAATAACTTTTTAGTAATAAATGGCGATACTTTTGATCGAGGATATAATGTGTTGCCTATTTTATGGTTATTATACGAATTGGAAAGAGAGGGGGGTAATATTATATTCGTAATAGGAAATCACGAACAACTTAATTTAACCGGAAACAAAAAATATCTTTCTAGAAAGTATAAAGCTTTGGAATTAATTATCAATAAAGGATATATCAATTATTATAATGAAAATACAGAACTTGGCAAATGGCTGGCGACTAAAAAATCGGTATATAAAATTGGAACATTTCTTTTTTTACATGGAGGTATTTCTCCAAAGGTATTCAATAAAAAATTAAGTTTAGATTCCTTGAATAACATTATAACCAAAAATATAAGATTGCCAAAAGAGCTTAGAAAAGATACTATTGTATCAAACTTATTACTGGATAATTATGAAGGAGTTTTGTGGTATAGAGGATATTTTAAAAATCAGGACAATTACAATCGATCTACACAAGCAGATATAGATTCCATCTGCAATTATTTTGGTGTGGAAAAAATCATCGTTGGGCATACGATTGTTGATGAAATTAAAACCTATTACAATGGAAAAATAATCAATATAGATGTTACAAGGAATGATGATATTGGTAAAAATAGACCATCTGCACTGCTGATAGAAAACAATAAATTCTATGCCATAGACGAATTAGGCAGGAATTTTTTGATAAAGTAATATGCTCAAAGTAGACTCACAACTCAAATCCAACGACTGTGGTATTAGTGCAGTAAAAACGATTTTCAATATTTGTGGTAGAGATATCAGCCGTAAGTATATTGAGGATAATATCCCTTTGGAAGAAAAAGGATCACGGATTTCGGATATAAAGAATTTTCTTAGTGAACACGGATTTACAGCTAATTATAAAATGCTGGACATCAATTATGTTCAAGGGAATCTACAATCGCTGAAAGAATTTTTTCCTTTTATTCTTCCTGTGGAAAATGCAGGCGGATTGCATTATGTGGTGGTAAATGAACTGAAAAACAATAAATTAAAGATTTACGATCCAAGCAAAGGCAGTCAATATTATCTGTCTTTACAGGAACTCAAGAAAAAATCACATTATTCTAAAAGTGAATGGGATTTAGTGCAAACAGAAGAAAAAATTATTGCACTCTGTTCACAAGATTTGGAGACATACAATCTCAATGTGTATGATACTTTACAACAAACTGACAGCGCAACGCTTTTTAATAAACTTTCTTATTTATCTTATCTAAAGCATAATTTTGGCTTCAAAGACAATACCGCAGAGAAAGATTTTTTGATGGATTTGCTGAAAAATCAGGAGATTACCATTCCGAAAAGTTTTAAGGCTTTAAAATACAACCATGATAAAATCAAGATAAAAGCCCCCTTAATTTTAACCGTAAAACTCAAAGTTCAAAAAGCAGCCGACGAATTTCCGAAAGAGGAGAATCCAAATTTGTATTGGCGGCTTTTCAAACAATTAGGAAATTTCAAACAACTTTGGTATCTCTATATTTTTGCAGCATTGTTTTCAGCAAGCACTGCCCAATTAGCCGTTTTTATCAATCAGTTACTGATTGACGAAGTTCTGCCGTCTTACAATTTGGGAACCTTATTGTTGTTTGCCATAGGTTTAGGTATTTATAAACTTTTTGATTTAGGGACATCTATTTACAAATCATTTGTAGGGATACATTTGGGCAATGTTTTGGATAAATATTTTCTGAATACTTTTGACCAAAAAATAAATTCCTTTTCGCTTCCCTATATTCATTCTTACAAAAAAGGAGATTTGATAGAGCGCATTTCGGATGCCATAAAACTCAAAACGTTCTTCCTTCGTTTTTTTACCAATGTTCTTGTCGAAATTTTTGTCTCCTTGTATTCTTTGGGAATATTGTTTTATATAGACAGTTCACTCACGTTGGTTGTGATAAGCGTGATGATTTTATTTTATGCTTGGTTTAGATTTATAACACCCGTCTTGAAACAAAACGAAAGGCTTCGGTACATACGGAAAGCTGATTTTCTATCTAAAATGATTGAAAAAGTGGAAGGAATACAGGTTATTAAAAGTTTCCGAACGGAACAAAACCATTCCAACAAAATATTAAACAGTATCAGCGAATATCTGAAAATTCAATTGAAAAACGGATATATTGATTTGATAAACAAAGTAGTAGTTGCTCTAATCATCATTATATCGTCCGTTATCATTTTGTATTATCTGACAGATAATGCAATTACCTATCAGCGCATTACATTAGGGCAGATTGTCACTTTTATTTCTTTATCGGGTAGAATTTTTACTTCTCTGAAAGGTATTTTAGACGAAAATCTAACCTTGCAGGAAAATGAAGTCATTTTGAAACGGTTTATGGATTTTGATGAAGTTCAAAAGAGCAAAAATTTTGATGGAATAAAAGATTTCACAATTGAAAAACTGCAAATAAAAAATCTTTCTTTCGGCTATCTGCCGGATGAATATATTTTGAAAAATATCAACTTTGAAATATCCAAAGGTAATATCATAAAGATTGAGGGGCAAAACGGATCGGGAAAATCTACGTTAAGTAAAGTTTTAACTGCACTTTATGAGCCAAATAACGGTGAAATCATCATCAACGAAAACGATAAGAAATTTTACAATCAAGAAAGTATTAAGGACAAAATACTTTTGGTTTCCAACGAAGATATTTTATTTAATGATACCATACAGGAAAATATTTGTCTCGGCAAGGAAATTTCAACTTCAAAAATTTTACAGTTGGCTAAACAAATTGATTTCTACGATTTTATCACTTCCAAAGACGAAGCCTTGGATTTTATCATCAACGAAAACGGTAAAAATCTTTCCACCGGACAACGAAAAAAAATACTTCTTATGCGTGCCTTGTTGTCCAAGGCGGAAATTGTCATTCTGGACGAGGTGCTTTCAGGCATGGATACTGAAAGTAGAAACAAAGTAGAAACGTTGATTAATAGTATGAAGGATAAATCATTTATCATTATTTCACACGAACCAATCAATAATATTCACTTCACTCAAAAATATAAAATTGACAATGGAGAACTCATGGTTATATAATACGCAATCAATTAGGTTTATAAGAATATTGGGCCGTTTTCTGTCGATTTTCCTCTTAACAGTTGTATTGATATTATTATTTCTAAAAATAAATGATACGGTTGACTTTACCGAAGGAGAAATCTATTCGGATAATCCTCAATTGAAAATCATTACATCGGATGAAGTCAGAGTATTAAAAACGAATGCAAGGGAAGGCCAAGAGGTCAAAAAGGGGGATACTTTGTTTGTATTGGAAAATGTAAAAACACAAACAGAATTCAATATCGCCAATATAGATATTGTTACCATGCAAAATAAAATAGATATTTCTAAAAAGCTAATATTCAGCGCAAAAGAAAAGAAATCTTCTATACAGCAACTGATTTCCATACAATCAGACATTTACGATATTAATAGAAAAAAAACAGAACAGGAAATTAATACCTTAAACAAAAAGATTGCTTTAGCTTCACAGCAGACCGATATCATAAATGATAGATATAAAACAGATTCTATTCTCTATGCCAGAGGTGTTATTTCCCGCATTGAATTTACAGAACAAAAAAACCAGAAAATTGAAGATACAAAAGAGATAGAAGAAATCGTAGCAAATTTCAAACAAAAAAGTTATGATTACGAAAATCTTACCAACAACTTTCAAAAAACGAATAACGATTTAAAACAAAATCTCATTGAAGTTGAGAATCAAATTATTAGTTACGAGAGGGATATTTTGGAACTGCAATCACAGATAGACAATAAAAAATACAACCTCAATTACATAACTGACGAACTTGGAAAATTGCTCATCATCGCTCCCATTGACGGCACCATATCCAATATTTTTAACTCCAAGCAAAACCTGAATATTATCGATAAAGGAGAACTGCTATCCATCATAGCACCGACAAATGAAAAGTTTTATGCCAAAATTAGCTTGCCTGAAAAAGATATTACTTACATAAAAACCGGTCAAGCGGTTAACCTAAAAATTGATGCTTACAACTATTATAAATTTGGGGCAATCAAAGGGAATATAACCTACATTTCTCCATCCGATGTGAATGAAAATTTCTATTGTATTGCTACACTTAATCAATACAACTCAAACATCCGCCTTAAAGCAGGATATAAATTTAAAGGTAAGATAATTATAGACGAAATGAAATTCTATCAATACATAATCAAAAAATTATTCAACAAAATTGATAATTCCCTAAATCCAATAAAACCAGACAAACATAATTAACAAATGCTAAACAAGTTCAATTAAATTATCATCTTGCCTTCGTTGATGTCTTGCCAGCATAGTATCAACAAACTGTTCTTCAATTTTTTGAAGTCTATCAACTGTAATGCGACTAAAAAGTATTTTTGGAATGCGAATAACGCAAAAAACACAAATTTTCACAAAACCATATTTTAAAAAATGTACCTATTTTATTTTCAATAAATAAAATTTGTGCTGATTTGCGTATTTTGTGTTATTTGCGTTCTTTTGAAACAACCTCAATTACCTAAATTTATTAAAAACAAGGTTCAGATTTATATTACACTCCGCTAAACGCGCTGAATCCGCCGTCAATAGGCAGAATCGCACCGGTAATGAAACTGGCGGCATCGGAACAAAGGAACTGAACAGCGCCGTTTAATTCGGTAATATCGCCAAACCGCCCCATCGGTGTTTTAGCCAGCACTTTTTTGCTTCGGTCGGTCAACGAACCATCCGGATTGATAAGGACAGCCCGATTCTGGTCGCCAATGAAAAATCCGGGAGCGATGGCGTTTACCCGAACGCCTTCTCCGAATTTCTGGGCAAATTCCGTGGCCAACCATTTGGTAAAAATATTAACGCCCGTTTTGGCCACCGAATAACCCGGAACACGGGTCAACGCAGAATAGGTTGCCATGGATGAGATATTGATAATGCTGCCTTTTCCTTGTTGCGACATGACCTTTCCAAATACGATACAAGGATAGACCGTACCGTTTTGATTGAGGCTGATTACTTTTTCCCAATCGGAAATTTTCATGTCGAAAATCGTTTGTTCGGGACTCAATGTAGCGCCCGGCACATTACCGCCGGCACAATTGATGAGGATATCTATCCGCTCCCATTTTTCAACAATTTTCTTGGCAGTTTCTTCCAAACTATTAATTTCCAATACGTTGCAAAGAAAACCAATAGCTCTTCCGCCGGCTGCTTTTATATCGTGAACCTGATTGTCGATATTTTCCTGACGAATATCCAATACTACAATCCGTGCGCCTGATTGCGCCAAACTCTTGGCAATACTGCCACCCAATACACCGCCGGCTCCGGTAATTACCGCAACCTTATCCTTAATACTAAAAATGCTATCCATAAATATAATAATTATCACTGTTTTGTTGTACATAAATATGATGCAAAGGTATAATTATTTTCTTGAATAACCTGCAAAAAAATTACATTTCTGCAAGACTTTTGCAGAAAAAGAAACCCGCAGCCTGAACTTGTCTTTTGCCTGCGGATTTCTAAAATCTTCAATGATTATTGCAATCTAAATCGAATAGGACATCTATACCACACATTAACGGCTTCTCCTTTTTGTCTTCCCGGAGCCCATTTCGGCATTTTTTTCACGCCTAAGGCCGCTGCCTTATCACAAGCCGGGTCCAATCCCTTCACAATCTCCACATCGCCAATCGATCCGTCTGCCAAAACAACAAACTTCATGATGACTGTACCCGTAATACTTTGGTCAATAGCGCTTTGCGGATATTCGATGTTATCTGCCAACCATTTCAACAACTCGCCGTCTCCACCGGGGAATTGGGGGATTTGTTCCACTATCTCCCAGATTTTTGCATCTGTCGATTGTTTTTCAGTAGCCTCATTGGGCGATGGTTCGCCTATGGCTATCGTTGTAACTTCCGGTTCACTTGCCGGCTCTTGTCCTTGTTGTTTATCCGTTTTCAGGCAACTGTTAAAAAACAGCAGAGCGGTAAACAGCGGAATCACTAAAGTATATTTTACTATACTTATCGAGGATGTTTGTTTTTTGTTCATCATAAAAATTCGTTTTTTTAAAGGTGAAAAATTAAAATTATTAATTATTGTTGCTGCAGCCTTGTGATAAGATAAACGCAATAAATGGAACTGGTAATGCTCTGTATCGCAGCCCGAATGAATGACCGAACGGTCGGCCAAATATTCCAGATTGATTCGTAATTCCCGTTTCAGAAGCCAGATAAAGGGATTAAACCAGCAAACGGCGCACATCAGGTCGGAAATAATCACGTCTAATGAATGCCATTGCCGCACATGCGTTTTTTCATGCCGGAGAATCTCATACAATTCATTTTCATTGCATGGCTCCGAATCCAATACAATATAGCCGAAAAAAGAAAAAGGCGTTTTCAGTCCTTTTTTCAGGTGTACTTTTTGACCATTTATTTCGGCAACTGGCGTTTGGAAAATCATGGATATTACGCCTACAATTTGCACCAGCATCCAGAGAATTAATGCGAATGCGCCCAGATAATAGATTCCCGTCAATATTTCCGGAACATAATTCCAGAGAGAATGGGGTTTTGTCTGAGCGGTAATAATCACTTCATTCAGGTAATAGGTCGGAAAAACCGCTCCGTTTTGAATGGCATGCGCCCATATTTTACTTTTAATCATCTGTTGCGAAATATCCCAGAACGGATACAGCACACAAAGGAAAAAAACGGACAATAGCAAAATGCGTTTCCATTGAAAAAACGTATCATTCCGGAAAAACAAAGCATAGAATCCATAAAATAATCCGATAGCGATGTTTACTTTGATGAGATAGGTAAGTATTTCCATGGTTTTTTTTATTTACGGTCTTTAATCATTTGGATAATTTCATTCAAATCTTTTTCAGTCAATTTTTCTTCTTTGGCAAAAAAACTGACCATCTCTTTGTACGAATTTTGGAAATAGGTGGAAACGGTATCCGCCATGTACTGGCTTTTGAACTTGTCCTGTTTGATTTTCGGACGGTATTCATACGTATTTCCATACAAGCGAGAACTTACATATCCCTTATTTTCCAGTTTTTTCATAATGGTCGCCACGGTGGTATAAGGCGGCTTCGGTTCGCCGGAATACATTTGCCGGTAATCCTTTACAAAGCCTTTTCCACGTTCCCATACATACCGCATCAATTGTTCTTCCTGTGTTGTTAACTGTTCCATCATTTTTATTTTTAGTGGTTATTATTATTTGTTGGATATACTCTTATCACTTCTTTTATCGGATTTTCTTCCCGCCGGTCTCGTTCGTTTTTGAGTTGTTGAATGTGTTTAAGTAATGCCTCGATTTTTTCTTCTATCTCTTGAATTTCTTTTTCATCTTTCAACGCAATCTGATAATTACTCAAACTTACACGGTATTGCTCATAATAAAAAATGGCTGAATTAGAATCCTTCGTCCCGTTTTCACACATATTTGCGATCCGGTAATACACATCCATTTTATCAACTGCATAGGGCGTTTTTCGTGCGGCGGCATTGTAAGCATCTAAGGCCTCTACGTACTTCTCTTCGCCCTCGAATGCCATTCCCTGCCCTTTGAGAACAAGAAAATGCAGATTATCGGTAGCGGTTATACGATCCGACAATTTTTTATAACAGCTTAAAGCTCCCGAATATAGCTTGAGTCTGTAATTTACATTTGCCAAAGAATACAAAACATTCAAGTTGGTTGTATCTTGCAGATAGGCTTGACTCAGATAGGGCAAAGCCAAGGAATCTTTTTCCTGAATATAATAAATATTTCCAATGGTTCGATTCACGAGCACAGAACTATCTCCCTGCGCCCGGCATTTTAAAAACCGGTTGGCTGCTTCATCATATTCTTCCATATTATAAAGGATGAAAGCATTTAAAACTCTCATTTGCAAATTAGTAGAATCCATCTGAATAAACGCTTCCGAATTTTGCCAAGCGGGTATATATTCTCCTTTCTTGATATGAATTTTTACCAAACTAAGCGCCGAATAGGCATCTTTGGCGTTGATTTCCCAAGCCTCCGCATAACAACCCATAGCCAACTCCGCCCGGTTCAATTTGTCGTAGCACATAGCGATACTCCTTATCATATAATTGGAATTATAAGTCGAATCTGTTTTTAGGTATTCAGACAGCGCTTCCTCAAATTTTTCGACGCGATAAAGCAAATCAGCTTTCCGGACACGGAAATAGGCATTGGCCGAATCCAATTCTATCAATTGTGTGTAACAGTCAACACTTTTTTCAAAAAGCAAGGTAGATTCATAACACAAAGCCAATTGCAATCGAATGGGAATATCGTCGGGATAGGTTTCCGATAGAGATTCTAAAATTTCGCCGGCTTTCGAGAAATCATTTAAAAATCTGTAACAAATGGCCTTTTGATACAGCAAATCTTTCGTTGGCTCTTGCCGGTTGATGTATTCAATCGCTTTCAAGTATTGGGCATTCTGAAGATAAACGGAAAGTTCGGAAACTTCTGTCGTTCGCATATCAACTGTAATATCTATATTTTCCAAATCTTGCGCCCACACAAGGTTTACGCAAAAGAAAAACAATAGTTCAATACTCAATGTCTTCATGGATGCTGTGATTTAATGTTTCTTACCGGTCAAAATTACGTACATTACGTAGAACTTCCAAATATTTCGTAGATTATTTTTCGTTTTTAACTTTAATTAACGATATTACCCCTAAATCCCTTAAATGACACTTGGCTTCAGCACAATCAAAAAAGTCCCCTTTAGAGGATTTAGGGGTAATGCGCAGAATTATTATTGAAATTCCTTTTGCCATTTGATTTTTTTAATGTATTTTTGTTTCCCATTTTATTAAAAGACAACCAAAAATGCAAAAGATTAAATCGCTTCGCGTTATTTTCCGAGAACTTGCCGGAGAAAATTTATTGGCCGAAACCGCCGAAAAACAAGCCATTCACTTGGTTTTCAACGAAATGCAACGGAAAGAATTGAACGAACTCTTCCCTATCCTGCATCCCGGCAATGTGCTGAATCTGCTAAACGCTGTTGAAACGGCAGCAAACATTTTTACGGCGGAATTTATCGTATTCGAGCCGGATTATCTGATTGACATCAGTTCGTTGGCGGAATGTTTTCGCCCTTACGGCAATCATTTTCTGAATTATTTCTTGTCGCGACTGCAAGCCAGAGAAACCACGTCGTCTATTTTATTGGGTAATACCGCCAATTTTTTCATTGATGCATTTGTCAACGAAGACGAAGATCATCCGGTGGATTATTTTTCTACCCTAAAAAAAGTATTCCGGGCATCAGCCTTTGAATTTACCGCTTGCGAAGATTTGAGGATACCGAAGAAGGAAAGCGAATTTTTTGCCAATTGTCAAAAACATTTTATTAACATTCGCCATGCCGTGAAGCAATTTTTCCCGAAAGCGGGCATTGACCGGGAAAAAGTGGTGCTTGAACCCTCCTTTATTTCCAACACATTGGGCTTGCAGGGACGTTTGGATGTAATGTTGTGCGATTATTCCGCCTTCATCGAATTGAAATCCGGCAAAGCCATGGAAGATTTCCGCACCGGCGGCGAATTTATCCGTTCGGCCGAAAACCATTATATACAGATGATTCTTTACCTTGCCGTCCTCGAATTTAACTTGGACTTGCAAGCCGACAATGTCCGTTCGTATCTTTTGTATTCCAAATATCCCGTTCTCAGCAAGGAAAGCCATTCGCGGAAACAATTGCAGGAAGCGCTGAAGTTGCGGAATCAAATTGTGGCCAAAGAATACGAATTACAGAAAGCCAACGATTCGGACATTACCTGCGAATTGCTGAGTCAAATCAATTCCCGTAAACTGAACACAAAACGACTTTCCGGAAATTTTTTTGAAAATTATCTGGCGCCGTCCATTGACCGTTTTCACATTGGTTTTTCCTGTCTGAAAGAATATGAAAAAGCTTATTTTCTGCGACTTTACTCTTTTGTAGCCAAAGAATTATGGCTTTCCAAAGCCGGGGAACGGGAATATGAAGGAGTAAAAAAGGCTTCGGTCTTGTGGAACGCGCCTTTTGAGGACAAACTGATTGCCGGAGAACTGCTGTATGATTTGAAAATTACCGAAAACGAGGCTGCCTCGGAAACCCACACCATCAGTTTAGAAATTCCAACCTACAAAGATTTGTACTTGCCCAATTTCCGTCCGGGCGATGCAGTTGTCCTTTACGAACGCAACTCGGCTTCCGACACGGTCAATAACCGGCAGGTTTTCAAGGGTGCAATAGAATTATTGGAAGGTAAATTGCTGAAAATCAGGCTGCGTTACCGGCAAAAAAATCCGTTCGTCTGGAACCCGGATGCAGGATATGCCATCGAACACGATTATATGGATACTACCTTTTCGGGCATGTTCCGCGCCTTGGCTTGTTTTATTGAGGCGAATCAGGACAGAAAAGATTTGCTATTACCCCTAAATCCCCTAAAGGGGACTTTGCTCCAACCTGCGCCAAGCAATGAGGCAACTGAGGCAAAGTCCCCTTTAGGGGATTTAGGGGCGTTCCTTTTAATCGGCCCTCCGGGAACCGGAAAAACTTCCATCGCCCTCAAAAAAATGGTGGAAACCGAAATCCGGAAAAACAAATCCAACATACTCCTCCTCGCCTACACAAACCGTGCGGTGGATGAAATTTGTAAAGCGCTGAAAGACATCAGCCAGTCCCTGCCTTTTATCCGGATTGGCAGCGAATTGAACTGTGCACCCGAATTTCGGGAACATTTATTAGAGAATTACTTGGAAAACTGCAACAATCGGACAGAGGTTGCCGGAATAATCGGTCACTGCCGGATTTTTGCCGGAACCGTCGCTTCCGTCTGGAACAAAGCGGAAATTTTCCAACTCAAACATTTTGACTTAGCCATTATCGACGAAGCCACCCAATTATTAGAGCCGCATCTGTTGGGAATCTTCTGTGCCAAAAACGATTCCGGCCAAAATGCCGTCGAACGGTTTGTGTTGATCGGCGACCACAAACAACTCCCGGCGGTCGTTCTGCAAAGCAAAGAAGAAAGCCGGGTGGACGAACTGATTCTGAACAAAATCGGGCTGACCGATTTAAGTAATTCGCTGTTTGAACGTCTGTACCGCAAATACAATGCAGAAGGCCGTACTTCCGCTTTCGACATTCTGTATAAACAAGGCCGGATGCACCCGGATATTTCGGCTTTCCCTTCCGAACATTTCTACGAAGGCGGTTTGGAATGTGTGGGATTGCCTCATCAAATGGAAAATGCGCCTCACAACCGCCTGCATTTTTATCCGGTAACCCCTTCCGGAGAAGATTTTTCCGATAAGACCAACTGTCGGGAAGCTGCGAAAGTAGTGGAAATTTGCAGGGAACTGTACCAAGAATGTCAGGAAAAGGAAAGTAATTTTAAACCGGAAAGTATCGGGATTATTACCCCGTATAGAAATCAAATCGCCCTTATCCGCAAACAATTACAGGAAACGGGCATTGACGGCTTTTCCGAAATCACGGTCGATACGGTCGAACGGTTTCAAGGTAGCCAACGCGACATCATTATCTATTCTTTCTGTGTCAAAACGGAACGGCAATTGGAAGCTCTCCCCAACCGGTTGGAAGAAAACGGAAAACTTATCGACCGGAAACTCAATGTGGCGCTCACCAGAGCAAGAAAACAACTGTACATCGTCGGAAACGAAAAACTGCTAAACAAGAATCCTGTTTATAAAAAACTGTTGGAGTATATAAAAGCAAAGCAGGTTAAATGATAATTTACCTGCACGGATGATATTAGTTATAGCTGATGCGTAGCGCCAAAACGTTTCATGTTCGATTTAAATTCGGGCGAGTGAAACTTCGTCTTCCTCCTTCTCATCTGCTTTTACAAAGAAGATACTTAGCTCGTACAAAGCATAAAGCGGAACAAAAACCAGCGACAGCGTGAATGGATCGCCTGATGGTGTAATAACCGCAGCGGTAATCAGCAATATTAATATGGCATGGCGACGGAATTTTTTGAAGAAGGATTTTTTCAGGATGCCAAATTGCGACAACAGCCACGAAATCAATGGCATTTCAAAAATAAGTCCCATAATCAAAATCAATGTTATGAAATTATCCATGTATGAAGCAAGCGAAAGCTGATTGTGAATTACATCACTCAACGAATACTGGTACAAAAATCTCAATGTCATGGGAAATATTAGGTAATACCCTACCAAACATCCGATAAAGAACATGATAGAACCAAAAAGAAAGACCCACCGGATATTCTTTTTTTCATGTTCATACAGCGCCGGACTGACAAAACGCCAAAGTTCAAATAAAATATACGGACAAATCAGTATAAGCGCTATCCAGCCGGAAGTGCTCAGGTGCCGGAAAAACTGTGCAGTCAATTCTAAATTAGTCATTTCGACCGAGAAATTCTCATCACAAAAATTAGGGAGAAGGGAAAATGACTGACTTAACTTGCATAAATATTGATACAGAAAAAAATCAGGTTTTGCAGGGGCCAGAATGATGTTGTCAAAAATATAAAACATAAAAGAAAAGGCGGCAATAGCAAAAACCACCAATGCAATAATAACCCTGAACAACATCCAACGAAGTTCTTCAAGGTGATCCCAGAAAGACATTTCCGGAGCGCTCATTCTTTGATATTTCTGAAAGAAATTATTAAAAAACGGGATCAATTATCCGATTTA
Organism: Bacteroidia bacterium; assembly: GCA_025999935.1. Lineage (GTDB taxonomy): Bacteria > Bacteroidota > Bacteroidia > Bacteroidales > Azobacteroidaceae > Azobacteroides. Next base: position 20,055 of record BNXY01000004.1, read on the forward strand.
ATATCGTCTTCAATTTCCTTCATTCCGTCTTTAAATCCTTTAATTCCCTTGCCAACGCCTTTCATCAACTCCGGAATTTTCTTACCACCAAAAAGCAGCAAAGCAATGACTAAAATAATAATCCATTCCGATCCGGAAGGCAAACCAAACAACAAAGTAAATAACAGATTATGCATAATATTCATATTTTTTGTTAATAATCAATTTTTCTCCATCCATTCAAAGATTGAGCCGACAAATGTAAGAAATATTATTGGAAAAATACGCGAATAAGCGTTAAATATTCATATTCTTTTACTAATTTTGTAGTTTCAATACATTTAATTCCAAGTAAAATTATATCTGTTTGTATGAAATGCTGTTATTTTTTATTCGCCTTGCTTGTTTTTACTTCTGCCTTTTCTGCCAATGATAATGACAAAGACAATGTGCGCATAGAAGTATCGGCGCCCCAATTGCCGGAACGGGAAATTTTTCTTTGCGCTTATTTCAACGGTTCGGTTTACAAACAGGATTCCGTTGTATTATCCGCTCAAGGAGAAGGCATTTTACATAAAAATGAACATTATCCTGAAGGACAATATCTTATTCAATTACGGGAAGATTTGCATGTCGATTTTTTATTGGCCGACGACCAGACATTCTCTTTATCCATCGACACGAGCGATTTAATTCTTCAAACGAAAATTACCGGAGCGAAGCAAACGGAAGCATTGCTTGCTTATATGCAATTCTTAAACGGCGAACAGAAAAAGCGGCAAAAAATTGTCGGAGATTTTCAAGCATTGCCTGAAAAACAGCGGAATTTGGATGCTGCCAAAGCTCAATTGGCGGTCTTAAATGAAAATGTGGATAAATATCAAACCGATTTGCACAGCCGCTTCAAAGGAGAATGGGTAAGTTTATTTCTCCGCAGCGTAGATCCCGTAACCACAGGCCCTTATCCTTCGCCCAAAACACCGGAAGAATATGACGAAGAATTTTACTACCAGAAATATCATTATTTCGACAACGTCAACCTGCAAGACTCGCGATTCTGGCGCACCAATTATTTTCCGCAGAGGATAATTACCTACATGGAAAAACAGATTGAGCAAGACCCTGATACGCTCGCCAATGCAGCCTCCCGATTGGTTGCGAAAACTTTGGGCGACAGTCTTTGCTTCTACCTGATGGCTGAAAAACTGTTCAGATACTCGACCGGCAGCAATATCATGGGTATGGAAAATATCTGGATGAAATTGTTGGAGGATTACTATCACAAAGGACTCATTCAATGGAGCGATTCGGCTGTCAGAGAAGATATTGAATTTGAATACCTCAAAGCGCGTTACAATCGGATCGGCATGATTGCACACGACTTGGAATTATTGAATGCAGACGGAAAAACGTTTCATCTTTACGATTTAGGCAAAAAATACACCCTACTCTATTTTTTTGAACCGGATTGCGGGCGTTGTGTCAAAACCACGCCGGAAATTTACGAAAAAATATACAAAAAATATACCGGAAAAGGCTTGGATGTCGTGGCCGTTTATATTTACAATAATAAAGCGCAATGGTTGGATTTTATCAAAAACAATCATTTGGAAGGCGAAAATTGGCATAACCTATGGGATCCGGAACACCGGTCAACCTATTACCGGTACTACGATACATCCTCTACGCCGGGTATTTATGTATTGGATGAAAATAAAAAAATCATAGCGAAAAAAATAGATGTAGAAACATTGGACAAGATTTTCAACCGGCTTTTGATTGAAAAAAAGGATGAAGTATGGTAAAAAAACAACCGTTGCATTAAAATCTTTATATTTTAATACATTTTCCATAACCTTTTTATTTTTATTTATCTATGATTAAAGGTTTTGTTTAGCTACAAATGATCATTGACGTCAAGCACAATACAAGTCAGGGGCATCGAGTTGAGGAAACGGTTGTAGTCTGCCGTCCATCTTTTCGTATCCGCTCTCAATTCCGGAGAATCATTTGCGTTGCGCAGAACGGAAGCGCTTGGATAAATGTACCGTCTTCCGAGAGCGAAGCCTTGATTTGCTCAAAGTCAGTTTATTGCCGGATTGCTGTTGGTCATGCCGGAGCTTATCCATGTCCGTTAAGAGATACGACTGCACGCCCCGTTGCATCTAAACCCAGCGAAAGTTTATCCATACCTGATCCGTAAGTAAAGAGAGTTTCTGTTTGTTATGATTCATTGTACAATGAATATATGTTTAGTTCTACAATGAATGTATATTTAGTTGTACAATGAATGTATTTAGAGAACAAGGAAGTAATCCCTTCGGCAACAAGGGTAAATTGCTTAGAGAATTAGTTAGCTTGACTTAAAGTTGCATTTAACGATAAAGCGAGGCATGAGACAAAGCCTGTCAGAAAGAGAAAGACATAAATTTGTAGCAAGCAAAACCTTATTTTAAACCTTAAATCAAACAAAACAACCTCAGTAGCAAATAGATAAACCAATCCGCCCTAAAACCTTATTCCCTTATTCCTGCTTTTTTTTCAATTATTTTATTACCTTTGTCGCCTCAAAGACAAAAATAAATGGGATATTCATGTTGAATATCTTATCAAAAAACAAAATAAAGTATGTATAACGCAGATGAACAATTTGAAAAATTAGGGTTGATTTTGCCTCCGGCTCCGAAACCCTTGGGAGTGTACAAACCGTGTTTAATAGACGGAAAGTATTTATATCTGTCCGGACATGTGCCGGTTTTAGAAGACGGTTCCCAGATTAAAGGCCGTATCGGACGCGATATTGACCAAGAAGCAGGCAAACTGGCTGCCCGTCAAGTAGGACTGACCATGTTGGCTACCATCCAAGCTAAATTAGGCAGTTTAAACAAGGTAAAAAGAGTAATCAAAGTATTTGGAATGGTAAATTGTACCCCGGAATTTGAAAGCCATCCCTACATCATCAACGGGTGTAGCGAACTGTTTGCTTCCGTTTGGGGCGATGACAACGGTGTGGCTACCCGAAGCGCCGTCGGCTTCAATTCGCTTCCCGGCAATATTCCGGTGGAAATAGAAGGGCTGTTTGAAATAACGGAATAATGTTTACGATACGCAATATCGACCGGATTGATATGCCTGCTTTGGTGGTTTATGAAGTTTTTCCGAATACACCACAGTTAGAACGCGGATGACGCGGATAATCGCGGATTTTTATGCCTTGCCTCCGAAACCTTTTCTTTTTCTTTTGCCAAACAAAAAAAAATCCGTAACTTCGCACATTCAAATTAGAACACAATAATAATTAATAATTACAATATTTATGAAAAAGTATAATTTTAATGCAGGTCCTTCCGTGTTGCCGAGAGAAACAGTAGAAAACACAATCCAAGCGATTGAAGAGTTTGCCGGAACCGGTTTGGGACTGATGGAAATCAGCCATCGCACGAAAGAATTTGAAGCAGTTGTGGATGAAACAGTTGCTTTATTCAAAGAATTATTGAATATTCCCGAAGGATATTCGGTTTTGTTCCTCGGTGGAGGCGCCAGCCTGCAATTTTGCATGGTTCCTTTCAACCTGCTGGAAAAGAAAGCCGCTTATCTAAACACGGGAACTTGGGCGAATAAAGCGCTGAAAGAAGCCAAATTATTCGGAGAAGCCGTAGAAGTAGCTTCCTCCAAAGCGGCCAATTACACGTACATCCCGAAAGATTACGTCATCCCGGCGGACGCGGATTATTTCCACATCACAACCAACAATACCATTTTCGGTACGGAAATTCATACCGATATTGATTCGCCTATAACCTTAGTAGCCGATATGTCGTCCGATATTTTCTCCCGTCCGGTAGATGTCGGCAAATACGGCTTGATTTACGGCGGCGCACAAAAAAATCTGGCTCCCGCCGGTGTTACTTTCGTGATTGTAAAAGATGAATTATTGGGAAAAGTAAGCCGACCTATCCCGACCATGTTGGATTACCGCACCCATATCAAAGAAGGTTCGATGTTCAATACGCCTCCGGTAGTGCCCATTTACGCCGCATTGCAGACCTTGAAATGGTTGAAGGCTTTGGGCGGTGTGGAAGCCATGTACAAATTGAACAAAGAAAAAGCCGATTTACTGTACACGGAAATCGACCGGAATAAATTATTCAAAGGCACCACAGCTGTAGAAGACCGTTCGCTGATGAATATCTGCTTTGTAATGAACGAAGAATACCAAGATTTGAACGACGAATTTTATAAATTCGCCACAGCCAAAGGCATGGTGGGAATCAAAGGACACCGTTCGGTAGGCGGATTTCGCGCATCTACCTACAACGCATTGCCGAAAGAAGCGGTAATCGCTTTGGTTGAAGCCATGCAGGAATTTGAAAAACAACATTAATATAAATATTATGCAAACAATTGACAAATTTAATTTCTCAGGACAAAAAGCATTTGTACGTGTAGATTTCAACGTACCTTTGGATGAAAAATTCAATATCACGGACGATACCCGTATCCGTGCAGCTATTCCTACCTTAAAAAAAATTCTGGCGGATGGCGGTAGCGTAATTATTGGTTCGCACTTGGGACGTCCCAAAGGCGTGGATGCCAAATATTCTTTGAAATATATTTTAGCCCGCGTTTCCGAATTGCTCGGCGTAAACGTTGATTTCTCCAATGATTGCCTCGGACAGGAAGCCATTGAAAAAGCGGCTTCTTTGAAAGCCGGACAAGCCTTGTTGCTCGAAAATCTTCGTTATTATGCTGCAGAAGAAGGCAAACCCCGCGGTTTGGCCGACGATGCCAGCGAAGAAGAAAAAGCGGCTGCTAAAAAATTGGAAAAAGCCAACCAAAAAGAAATGGCTAAACAATTGGCCTCTTACGCAACGGTTTACGTAAACGACGCTTTTGGAACTGCACACCGCGCCCATGCTTCTACAGCCATCATCGCCGATTATTTCGATACCGGCCATAAATTGTTCGGTTACCTGATGCAAAACGAAATTGATGCAGTGGAAAAAGTGTTGAAAGATACCGCTCGTCCTTTCACAGCCATCATGGGCGGATCGAAGGTTTCATCCAAAATTGAAATCATCGAAAACCTGCTGACCAAAGTGGATAACCTGATCATTGCCGGCGGAATGACCTATACTTTTACCAAAGCTTTGGGTGGAAAAATCGGTAATTCTATCTGTGAAGAAGACAAATTGGATTTGGCTTTGGATTTGATTGAAAAAGCCAAAGAAAACAATGTCAACTTAGTCTTGGCGGTTGATGCCAAAATAGCCGACAATTTCAGCAATGATGCCAATACGCAATTCGTTCCGGTAGATGAAATTCCCAACGGTTGGGAAGGTTTGGATATCGGCCCGGAAACGGAAAAAATATTCGGAGATGTAATCAAAGCATCTAAAACCGTTCTTTGGAATGGCCCAACCGGTGTTTTTGAATTTGAAAACTTCACAAACGGTTCGCGTTCGGTAGGTCTGGCTATTGTTGAAGCCACAGGAAAAGGCGCTTTCTCATTGGTTGGCGGCGGCGACTCCGTGGCTTGTGTGAACAAATTTGGAATAGCCGACAAAATGAGCTATGTATCCACCGGTGGCGGCGCTTTACTGGAATTTATCGAAGGAAAAGTATTGCCGGGAATCAAAGCGATTCGCGGATATTGATGCGCTTTTAAAAATAAACAATAGTGAAAACAACCTTTTTCTCTATTCTATTTGGCTTATTGCCTATTTTTATATTTGCTCAGAACGATTCAATAAAAACGTATCTGTTCGACAAGTTTGAAAAGGGAACTGTTAATTATAAAAACGGGACTATAACCGGTAGTCTCTTTAATTACAACCTTTTTTCAGGCAAAATAGAGTTTGAACAAGATAATATAGCGCTTGAATTGTCCGACCTCTCGTCGATTGCATCTATAAAAATAGGCAATTGCATTTTTGTGCAGGTAAAACCGGATATTTTTTGTGAAAGATTCATTATTGATAATGTAGAATTGTATGTGTACTGGAAATACACCATGCAATCGGCGGGAAAAAAGGGCGCTTTTGGATCGGTTTCTCAAACCTCGTCTATTGCCGACATTTCGCAAATCTCTCGTGGTGGAAATATTTACAATCTTCAATCAAGTGAAGAATATATTACATCCAAGAATAATAAGTATTATATTTATATGAATGATAAATATACTCAGATTGATTCCCCAAAATCGCTGGGCAAATTATTTAAAAACCACCAAAAAGAGATAGAAGATTATTGCAAACAGGAAAAAATTGACTTTAGAAATGTTGAGGATGTAAAAAAAGTAACGGCTTTTTGCGGAAAATTTGTTGATTAAGAGATATGCAGAACCGTCATTGTAAGCATAGCGAGAAATCTACTTTGTTCCGTAGCTGCTACGGTTGATTGGTAAATTTCTCGCTATGCTACCAATGACGAATTTATGCAACACATTGATTATCAACGATAATTCGTCATCCATTTTTATCTAAAATATTTTATAAGAACTCGAAATGACGACAAACTGTTAACCCTATTTTTTTTCCGGCTGTTGCACTTTTAACTGTTTGTGCATGGCTTTCTTAAAAAACTCCGCACTGGGCGTTAATTCATAATTATAGGATTTGATTTTTGCCCCACCCCATTCGGGGTCAAATACCCATATCGCCCAACTGATATTTTTTCCTTCCAAGTAACCGATAATATCATTGCCGTAATGGTCGCCGTCCGGATCAATGGCTGTCCGTGGGTCAAAGCCAAATTCCGTGGCGAATACGGGATAAGTGTCGGCTGCGAATCCGAAATTTTCATCCCATCTGGGTTGCCAAGGTTTGGGGCGTTTGTTGGGATACGGATGGGTGGTATAACCGATGCCTTGCGCATTGATCGGCTCTATTAATAAAGGAGTAAGATCATACGCCCAATCGAATCCGGCTACCAATGGAATGGTTTCCTTATCGGAATATCGAATCACGGTAATCATGTTTTCACACAACTTTTTCCAGTCCGACCAGGAGCAAGTCCCCAATTGTCCGCGATAAGTGGTCGGTTCATTGAATAATTCGTAGAAAGCAACGGTATTGTGTCCGTTAAAATGTTGCGCGATTTTCCGCCAAAAATCGTATGTTTCTTGTTTGGTTGTTACATACATCGGGTCTTGAAACATTTCCATTTCCAGATTGCCGATGGTATGCCAGTCCAGCATCACATACATTTTCAGATCCGTACACCATTCAACGATTGAGTCCAATAATTGCATGTATTTTGCCGGCCCGCGTTCCTGCCAGGCAGTCGGATGAATCGGAACCCGCACAATGTTTCCACCCAATTCTTTCACTTTCTCAAAATGCGCCTGATTCAAATGCCCTTGTCTTTCCACTTTGTCCGGGTCGGCAATGGCAATACCCCTGAATAAAACCGGCGTTCCGTCCGGATCAACAAACCGGTTGCCTTTTACTTGAATCAAAGGCAATGCCTTCAATTTCGGATTGGCCCGCCGCATAGTCCAAGGGCCATTTTGATACCAGGGAACTGCATCTTGACTGAAAACGGATTGTGTGCCACAAAGGATTAATAATCCCATAACAAAAAGCGAAGTAAAAAAAACTTTCATTTTCATGATTTTCATAATTTATTAGATTGAACATAATAAAACCCGAAACTCCCGGAATTGCACAACAAACCCGAAGATATTCCCGATTTTCGATTTATTAATACTATTTCGCGCAAAATTAAGAAATAATTTTTGAATTACTTCTTTATATTTTATCAAAAAGCATAAAAAAGATAAAATAGTATAAGAAATCTATCAAAAAAGGTTCTACTTTTGTCTAATCCTTATTATAAACAAAATTTAAGGAGGATCAACTAACTTAAAAAATATAAGAATATTATGAGAAAAATTACCGTAATTACCTGTCTATTGGCTTTGTTATGTATTCCATCCATGAAAGCCCAGAAATTTGAAGGTTTGGCGTTGACCCCGCCCATGGGATGGAACAGTTGGAACAAATTCGCTTGCAACATCGATGAAACCATTATTCGAGGCATTGCTGACGTGATGGTAGAAACCGGTTTACGCGACGCAGGATACATCTATTTAAATATAGATGATTGCTGGCACGGAGAAAGAGACAGTCTGGGTTTCATACAGGCCGACCCTGTAAAATTTCCGTCAGGCATCAAAGCCTTGGCAGATTATGTTCACTCCAAAGGCCTGAAATTAGGCATTTACTCCGATGCGGGAAGAAAAACCTGCGGCGGACGACCGGGAAGTTTCGGCCATGAATACCAGGATGCCCTGCAATATGCCAAATGGGGTATCGATTACCTGAAATACGACTGGTGCGAAACACAGAACATCAACCCGATAGGCGCTTACAACCTCATGCGGGATGCGCTGCACGCCGCCGGTCGGCCTATCTTGTTCAGTATGTGCGAATGGGGAAATAGCAAACCCTGGACATGGGCGAAAAATACCGGACATCTATGGCGTACAACGGGTGATATTACCAATTGTTTCGACTGCGTTAGCCGCCATCCGGGTTGGGTTTCCTGGGGAACCATGCAAATTTTGGATATGCAGGACACGCTGCGCAAATATGCCGGCCCCGGACATTGGAACGACCCCGATATGCTGGAAGTGGGCAACGGCCTGACCGACAATCAAAACCGGGCGCATTTTACCATGTGGAGCATGATTGCTGCGCCTTTGATTCTGGGTAATGATTTGCGAAATATGACCCCGGCAACCAAAGAGGTTATATTAAATAAGGAGGTAATCGCAATCAACCAAGACCCATTAGGCGTTCAAGGATTGAAATTTTTGGCTGCCGACAGTTTGGAATATTGGCTTAAACCGCTTGAAAATGACGAATGGGCTTTCTGTATTCTGAACCGTTCCAAAGAAACGGTAATCAATACCACCATCGACTGGCAAAAATTCAATCTGTACGACGATGTTTCCGATAAAAGCACCGCTTTCGATTCTAAAGTATATAATATTCGTAATCTTTGGACGAAAAAAGAAGAAGGAAATACGGCATCTTTGAAAAAAGTAACTATTCCTGCACAGGATGTGGTACTGTATCGTTTAAACGTGAAACCGAAGACCGGAAAAAAATAAGTTTTTCACATTATTTTACTTAAAATTAGAGAAAAGAGGATACTCCACGAGGGGTATCCTCTTTTTTTGTTATAAAAAAAAGGGGTTTATATTAAATAGTGTCAAAATAAGATAAAATACGCAAATCAATATCCGTTAAGAACGTATAATTTTGTCAAAGTTTGTTAATATTATTTTAAAAAACACACTAATACAAAAAATTATTATGAATAATATATTAATTTAAATTTATGAGAAAATCGAAAAGGTTTAAATTCTTTTACTTACCGGCATTATTAATGCTTCTTCCATACCTTGTTTGGGCGCAACAAACAATTACCGTAAATGGAAGTGTAAAAGATGAAAGTGGAGAAGAACTCATCGGAGTGACTATCTTGGTAGAGGGTAACACAAGCATTGGCGCAAATACCAATGTGGATGGAAACTACACGATTGTTACCAGCCCTCAGAGTACGTTGGTTTTCAGTTATTTGGGTTACCGTGTGCAAAAGGTAGCCGTTAACGGGAAAACGAGAATTGATGTGGTTATGGTAACCGAATCCACCAATTTGGAGGAAGTGGTTGTGGTCGCTTTTGGTGCGCAGAAAAAAGCTACCGTTACCGGCGCCATATCCAGTGTTTCTACAGTTGAACTATTGAAAAGTCCGAGCGGTTCTTTGGGAAATGCCCTAACGGGTAAAATGCCGGGACTTTCTTCCGTACAATTTTCCGGTCTTCCGGGTGGAGACGACCCTCAAATTTTAATTCGCGGTGTCGGCTCTTTAAGTCAGGGAGCTTCCCAACCATTGATTTTGGTCGATGGCGTGGAGCGTTCTTTTACACAATTGGACGCCAATGAAGTAGAAAGTATTAATATTTTGAAAGACGCTTCCGCAACAGCCGTATTTGGTGTGCGGGGCGCAAACGGAGTTATTTTGGTAACCACCAAACGTGGCGAGGCCGGTAAAACCAACATTTCGGCAACGGCATCTTACAGTTTGACGCAACCAACTAATTTTGTGAAATTCGCCAACAGTTACGATTATGCAACTGCTTTTAACAATGCACAACTAATAGACGGTGTTTCAGCGAATCAATTAAAATACAGTCCGGAAGCCATTCAGGCATTCAAGGATCATTCCCAACCTTTACTATATCCCGATACAGACTGGATTAGTACAATAATGAAAGATTTCAGCGACCAGTCGCAATACAATCTGAATATCTCCGGCGGAAATGAAACGGCAAGATTCTTCGTTTCTGTGGGTATGCTTCAACAAAGGGGGTTATTTAAATCCTACTCCGCTGCTTCCGGTAGTGATTTTGGTTACGACCGCTATAACTATCGCGCCAATTTGGACTTAAATCTCAGTAAATCGTCCATCTTGTCTGTAACTTTGGGCGGACGTTTGCAGAGTCAAAAAACATTGGCCGACGGTGAAACTGATATTTTTACTTACATCATGGATTCTCCGCCTATGTCGGGCGCCGGTATTGTAGATGGAAAGCGCATCTTGGCGAATCCCGAATATGTGGGAGAATATGCGCGGGACGCTTTCAGTATTTATTACGGACAAGGTTATACCGTAAATACATCGAATGTGTTAAACTTCGACCTTCAATTTACCCAAAAATTGGATATGATTACACAAGGTTTGAGTTTTAACATAAAAGGTTCTTATAATGGAAGCTATGACGTAAATAGGAGAAGACGCGGCAGTTTGCCGTCCTATATGCCGGTTAAATTATTAGACGCCCAAGGCAATTGGGACGGGAAAAGCGTAGGATTGGAAAAATCAGGCGATGCGGAACCTTTAGGCTTTGAAGAAAGATTGCAGTTTGCTAATCTCGCTCGTGATTGGTATATGGATTCTCGTTTAGAATATGTGCGCCGTTTCGGTCGGCACAATGTCTTCGCCCAAGTACTGTATAATCAAACAAAAAAATACTACCCCGAAGGCACCTACAATGATATACCAAGAGGTTATGTAGGTCTTGTAGGCCGCGCTACTTACGATTACGCCGGAAAATACCTGTTGGATTTAAGTATGGGTTACAATGGTTCGGAAAACTTTGCTCCGGGCAAACGTTACGGTATTTTCCCCGCCGGTTCTATCGGCTGGGTGCTTACTTCCGAAAAATTCTTGGAAGACCAAGATTTCCTCTCCTTCCTGAAATTAAGATATTCTTATGGCGTTGTGGGTAATGACAATATCAACAATCGTTTCGTATATCTTCCCGGTGCATACGGCTTCGGCATACGGAACACCGGAAACAATGGCAGTTTAGGTTATAATTTTGGAACAGGTACCACCCGGAGAATGGGAGGCGCTTATGAATCCACCTTGGGAAATCCGGATGTTTCTTGGGAAAAAGCGATAAAACAAAATGTGGGTGTTGATGTTCGTATTCTGAATAATCGCTTGGGTATTACAGCCGATGTTTGGCGGGAAGACCGGCGTGATATTTTAATCCAACCCGACGTGCGCGTTCCTTCTTTTGTGTCCTTTGCCAACAATCCGCCTATCAATTATGGTAAAGTAGAAAACAAAGGATATGAAATTTCTTTATCTTGGTCAGACAAAATAGGAGATGATATTCGATACACCATTTCACCCAATATATCTTTCAACCGGAATAAAATCGTTGAAATGATGGAAGTTCGTCAGGATTACGACTACATGTACCGAACCGGTCATAAAGTAGGACAACCTTTCGGTTATGAATTTTTCGGATTTTATAATGGCGCTGAAACGGAAGCTAAATACAAACAAAAATACGGTGTAGATATGCCTACCCAAATGGTTTCAAACTTATTTCCGGGCGATTGTGTTTATGTGGATTTGAACGGTGACGGCAAAATTGATACGCAAGACCAACACGCTATCGGCTACGGCGATTTCCCCGAATATTCATTCGGCTTAACTTTGGGATTTGAATATAAAAAGATAAGTGTCAGTGCATTATTAGTAGGCGCAACCAATGTAGGCAGAAACTTGGGTTATATCTATCGCCCGCAATGGGGAGAAAAGAATATATCCGCTTTGTCGCAATGGGTATTGGAAAACAGTTGGACACCCGAAACCAAAGACAGCGCTATTTTGCCTAACTTGTCGCAAACTCACGTAGCAAACAATACGCTACAAGGTGGAAATTCAAGCGTTTGGACGGTAGATACCTCTTATGGTCGTTTGAAAAATTTGGAAATATCCTACAATTTCGGCAAAATACCTCAATTGCCGTTTGTAAAAAATGCCCGAATCTATGTGAGTGGATATAATTTGTTGACTTTCACCAAGTTTAAAGGGAATGACCCTGAAAACACGGGAGGAACCTACCTAAATAATATCAGATACCCAATAACCCGAATTTTCAATCTGGGTTTAAATCTTAATTTCTAATATATTAAAACAGTATAATATGAAAAATAAAATTATAATAGGATTTACGGCCTTGTTGATGATGGGGAGTATGTTATTTACCTCCTGCCTCGACGAATTCAAGGTCGGTGACGGATTTTTGGAAAAACAACCCGGCGTAACAACCAACTTGGATACGATTTTTTCAAAAGCCGAATATGCCCGGGATTTCTTGTGGCAAGGCTACTCGTATCTATATTTCCCGCTCAGAGAAGGAACATGGTCAATGAACTCAAGTCCTTTTGAAAATCTTTCGGACTGTTGGCATTCCGTTCTCGGATGGGACGACCAAGCGCGTATTTATTATCCGGGTACTTACAATGCCGGTAACGAAGCAGGCTGGGTACAAGGACGTTTCAGTTATCAAGATTGTGGCACTTGGCCGGCCACAAGACATTGCTGGCTTTTTATCGAAAATATCGACCGGGTGCCGGATATGGATCAAGCCGAAAAAGAACGTTTGAAAGCGGAAGCAAAAATCATTATTGCCAGCCGGTATTTCGACTTGTTGCGGCATGTGGGTGCATTGCCCATCATAGACCACGCATTCCTCGCTTCTGAAGAATTAGGCAAACCACGCGCAACCATCGAAGAAACCATCGATTTTGTGGTACAACTTTGTGACGAGGCGGCGGCAACGCCTTCTCTACCTTGGAATCTTCCGGATAGCGAATTGGAAAACTGGTTGGGTCGTTTGACCAAAGCGGCCGCCCTTGGCCTGAAAGCGAAAACTTTGTTGTTTGCCGCAAGTCCCATCTTCAATGCCGCTCAAGCTTATACGGACGAAGCTCCGCAAACGGCTGTTGAATTGAAACAAGTATGGTACGGTGGTTATAAACCTGAATTGTGGACCAAATGCCGCCAAGCTTGCGAAGAATTTTTTGCTGAAAATGCGAGAAACGGCAATTATTACCAATTAATTCAACCAACAGCTCAAAATGAAGCCGCTTATATGGCTGCTTTCCGTGCAGCTTATCGCACCAAAAGCGTTTCTGCAAGCCGGGAAAAAATCTTTACTGTTACCGGTTCTGTTAACGGTAACTCAAACAAAATGGGCGATTGGGACCAAATGCCGGGCAACACCAGCCACTGGGGCGCTTATGCTCCCACAGTGGAATACATGGAAATGTTTCCTTGGGCCGATGGAAAAAATTTCGACATTACCGGAATTTACAACAACGACAATCCCAACAATATTCAAATTTTTGAAAACAGAGACCCGCGTTTGTATGAAACTTTGGTAGTACAAAAACAAGGATTTCAATTTCAAGGACAAAATATCCAAATGTGGCCGGAAGGCAATACCATGGCTTTCATCAGCGGTTTTGGCGGTTATGTTGCGCACGGTTTGGCCATGCACAAATGGGTACTCGATTATTGGCGTATCGGCGACGAACCCGTACAATGGCCTTATTTGAGAATGGCCGAATTGTATTTAATCTATGCGGAAGCTTTGGCTGAAACAGGCGATTTGCAAAAAGCCTGCGACCAAGTAAACATCGTTCGCGCTCGCGTAGGTTTGCCTAAAATCGAAACCGGCAATCCGCAATTACAACTGACTTCCAACAAAGATAACCTGATAAAGGAAATTCTTAGGGAAAGAGCTTGCGAATTGGGTATGGAAGATACCCGCCTGCATGATATGGTAAGACGGAAATTGGCCGGTGATTTTACCAAGCAATTGCATGGTATCCGTATTCTCCGCAAAGATGGCGCTACCGGCGATGCTGCTAAAGTGGATAATCCATATCCTATTTTGAAATACGAAAGGTATGAAATTACCCAACAAGCGCGTGCATGGTGGAGACCGGGATTCTGGACCAATAAATGGTTCCTGTCGGCTATGCCTATTCCTGAAATCAATAAGGATTACGGCTTAACACAAAATCCGGGATGGTAATTAACATTTAATAGCAATGATATGAAAATAAATATATTATTCAAAACAATCCTGTTCGGTTTTCTTTTTTGCGGTATAAACGCTTATTCTCAATCATTAGAGGATATTGTACCGGTAGAAGAAGGAAAGCAAACGGTTGATTTAGGGTTTGGAATTGTCCAAAACAAAGAAAAGACGACCGCATCTACCATGACTATCACGGCAGATGATTTGAAACAAACAGGCGCAATCAATTTGCAAGATGCGCTTTATGGCCGTCTATTAGGACTTACCGCATTAAAACAAGGTGGATTTTCCGGAGATAATAATTATGGAGGCGCCTTCAATATCCGCGGCATACAAACAACTTCCGAAAATTATGTACTAATCTTGGTAGATGGTTTAGAACGCCCAATCGACAGACTTACCATTGAAGAAGTGGAGTCGGTAACCGTACTGAAAGATGCCGCAGCAACGGCGCTTTACGGCTATCGGGGTATCAACGGCGCCGTATTGGTAAAAACGAAAAGAGGAAATAACATCGGCCGTGTGATTACGGCGAGTTACGACCATAAAATCACGTTCAAACCGGAACTTCCGGAGTTTGTCAATGCTTATACGTATGCACAATCTTTGAACGAAGCGCGCGCCAACGACGGAATGACTCCGTATTTCAATCCATACGAATTGGATGCTTATAAGACAAACAAATATCCTTCGATTTATCCCAATGTCAATTGGGCGGATGAAACCTTAAAGGATACCGGTTCCGAAAATATTTTTAACTTGAGCGTTACCGGTGGCGGCAACAAAGTAAAGTATTACACGATGCTGAATTATATTACCAGCGATGGATTATTGGCCGGGACGGATATAAAGCAGTCGGATAGGATTTATTCTTCTCAATTGCGGTATGCGAAAATGAATCTCCGCACCAACATTGATTTTCAATTGACGTCTTCTACCCAAATGCAAGTGTCCTTGTTGGGAATGCTCTACGAGACCAACCGTCCGTATGGAATCAATGCCAATGGATTATTTTCTCTTTTATATGCAGTTCCCGGCGCATTGTTTCCCGTTAAAACAGAAGCAGGTATATGGGGAGGAACTGCTGCACTCGGAAATTCCAATCCGGTCGCTCAAATTCAAGGATCCGGTTATACCCGAAACTTTTCCAGTTCCATCAATGCGGATGTGAAACTGATTCAGGATTTGAGCGCTATAACGGAAGGATTGTCCGCTTCGGCAAGAATCGGATACGATAATTATTCCTTATTCTTTGAAAATCGCAGCTTGGGTATTCAATACGGATATGACCGTTATACGTTTGATGCAAATGGCGCAGTGACCGGAACAACGCAATTTATTGCCGGAGATAAAACCAATACCATGGCTTTTTCCAATGGTTTGGGCGATTCTTGGAGACGATCCAACATTATTCTAACCGGCGACTACAAAAAAGCGTTTGATGTACATAATTTGGCAGCTTCCGTTATTTTTACCAGCGAAGTTTATTCTACGCTTGGCCGCTATAATACTTTTTACAGAAACAACTGGTCTGGTTACGTCCATTATGATTATAATGACAAATACCTTGCCGATTTAGCTTTAGTCGTTTCGGGTTCAAACCGTTCCTATCCTGAAAAATTCGCTTTTTCTCCGGTATTATCGGTAGGTTGGGTAGCTTCCAATGAAAACGCCTTGAAAGATAATGAAGTAATTGATTTTCTTAAAGTAAGGGCATCCGCCGGTATTTTACATACCGATTATGTACCGAGAACAGCTATCTCCCGTGAAGACTACAACGGAGCTACCGGAAATTATTATTTCGGAAATGGTTATTCTGAAGTTTGGGGCGCTAAAAGAGATTATCAAGCAACCAAGCACTTTAATTTGGAAACTTCCAATAAGTTTAATTTCGGCGTGGATCTTACCTTGTTGAAAAACATTAATATCACGGCTGAAGCCTATTACCAGAGAAGAAACAACATCCTAATGTCCGAAAATGGGATCAATTCGGATGTAGTCGGAATTGCATCCGGTTACAAAACACAAGGAGTTGTGGACAGTAAAGGTATTGAAGCTTTAATCAATTACAGCAAAACGGCCGGAGACTGGAAAATCAATGCAACAGCTATGGTTACCTATGGCTCCAACAAAGTCATTGACAGGATAGAACCGCCCACAGCTTATTCTTATTTGGAACTGAAAGGAAAGCCGGTAGATGTGGTTTTCGGATTGGAAACGCTTGGATTTTTCAAAGATGAGCAAGACATTGCCAACAGTCCGAAACAGGAATTTAACATGGTTCGTCCGGGTGATATCAAATACAAAGATCAGAACGGCGATGGCGTTATCAACGACAACGACCTGATTGCTATAGGTTACAGCCCGAATTTCCCCGAATTGAATTATTCATTCAGCGCAGGTTTGGAATACAAAGGGATTGGATTCAACGCCCTCTTCCAAGGAGCAGATCGCTATACACAATTTTTAAATGTAAGCGGAGTGTATCTTCCTGTCTATTCCAATTTGAATCTATCGACACATTATTATGAAAACCGTTGGATACCCGGTCAAGACAATGCAAATGCAAAATATCCCCGGTTAGCTACGGAAGGTAATCTCAACAATTTCAGAAATAACGATATTTGGCTTGTAAATGCCGCTTTTCTGAAATTACGTAATGTGGAGGTTTATTATAAGTTGCCGCATTCTCTGTTGGGGAACTCAGTTGTCAAGAATGTAAAAATCTATGCAAAAGGAGAAAACTTGTTGACAATTGATGATATCAAGGTAATGGATCCCGAAGCGATTTCCACCGTATATCCTACGAATATGGGAATTTCATTGGGTTTTTCCGCTTCATTCTAAATATTGAAATTAAAATGAAAAATATGAAAATTAAAAATAGTATTACAGGATTACTGTTACTGGTTGTTTTTACTGCCTGCGATAATTTAAATTACCAGGAAGTAACGACAAAAGACGAAACTTGGATGTATGAAAGTCCGCTCTACGGCATACAGAAATTAGTAGATGACCTTTATGCCCATGTCCAATATGACTTCGGAACATACAGCGGCGCCATGCTTGCATCTGCATCGGACGAGTCTGATTACGCCCGGCTGCTTTCCGATGTACACAAGTATTACGATGGTGGATTAAGTAGTTTTTCTCCAATCGTTAATCCTACTTGGACAAATTCGTATCAAGCCATTGCGCAAGCCAACGAATTTTTGGAAAAATTGGATAAAATCTCTTTGGATGAATATCTGTACAATCGAGCCGGTCAAACAGGTTATGAATATTTGAAAGAAAAATTTGAAATGTTTCCTTATGAAGTTCGTTTTCTAAGGGCTTATTTTTTCTTTGAATTAGCGAAAACGTATGGCGATGTGCCTTTGGTTACCAAAACGCTGAGCAACAGCGAGGCCAATTCGGTAACCCGCACCCCCGTTCAAGAAGTATTCAAATACATTGTTGACGAATGTGACGCCATTGCCGAGCATTTGCCTATTTCCCATATCGATACCCGCGCCCAACAAACCGGCCGTGCGAGCCGTCCAATGGCTTTGGCCTTAAAAGCCCGGACGTTGTTGTACGCTGCCAGTCCGTTGTTTAATACAAACAATGACAAAGAACTTTGGCGACAAGCCGCGGCTGCCGGTAAAGCCGTTATCGACAGAGCGGCCGGCTGGGGAATTATCTTAGGCGACTATTCCGCCTTGTGGGGAAATGACAATCATCGCAATGCCGAAATGATTTTTATTCGCCGTACCGGAAGTAACAACTTTTTTGAACAATACAATTTCCCAATCGGTGTTGAAAATGGAAATTCGGGAAACTGTCCGACCCAAAATTTGGTGGATGCCTACGAATATCAAGCCAATGGTAAAACTTGGCGGGAATTGGAAGCTGCGGGACAATTGCCTGCCAATCCTTACGAAGGTTTGGATCCGCGTTTTGAACTGACCGTAGTAAAAAATGGCGATAAATGGCCGAATTATGAAACCGCACTCATCGAAACTTTCGAAGGGGGCCGAAATGCTTCTCCTTTATTGAACGCAACGCCAACGGGATATTATTTGAAGAAATATGCCGATGGTTCTGCGGATATTCGCACCAATAATCCCACAACGAAATATCATACATGGATTATTTTCCGTCTGTCGGAACTTTATCTGAATTATGCTGAGGCTGTTTATAATTACTTGGGTAGTGCAGA
Organism: Bacteroidia bacterium; assembly: GCA_025999935.1. Lineage (GTDB taxonomy): Bacteria > Bacteroidota > Bacteroidia > Bacteroidales > Azobacteroidaceae > Azobacteroides. Next base: position 38,657 of record BNXY01000004.1, read on the forward strand.
TGCCAAATCGGCAGAGTTTACGCTGAGCGCCAATGAAGCTATCAACGTACTTCGCGACAGAGCCGATATTCAAATGCCTCATTTCACGGGAAATGCTAATTTTGTTGAAAGGTATCAACGCGAACGCATGGTTGAATTGGCCTTTGAAGATCATCGATTCTGGGACGTAAGGAGATGGAAAAAAGGTGCGGAATTTTTTACGCAAATATACAGTATGAAACTGACAAAATCAGGCAATAACATTGTATATACACGGCAATCGAAAAACCGCCTGTGGAATGAAAGAAACAATTTCTATCCGATTCCATTTGCAGAAACGAAAATCAATCCCAATTTAACCCAAAATCCGGGATGGTAATAAATTTTAAAAATAAAAGAATATGAACAAGAAATTTATAACATTTGTCTTTCTGTCATTATCCATCCTCACGCTTGCATTTTATGCTTGTAAGGATGATGGTAATGATTCGGAATCCGGCCGCCGGGAAATCAATGTAATTACCTACAGCCCGGTTGTTGCAGGACAAAAAATCAGTATTACCGGAAGTAATGTGGCTCAGACTACGGCGGTTGTTTTCTCTCCCAATGTTGAAACGAAAGATTTCACATTCGTGGGAAAATTTGAAATAAGCGTTGTGGTTCCTACCGGCGCCCAAAGCGGTACGATTACGTTAAAAACAGCCAATGGAGATGTTGTATCCACGCAATCTATTGTGATAGCTAATCCGACAATTACTGCGGCGGATGAAATAGTAGTTGCCGGCGAAGTACTCAGTATAAGAGGAAAAGATTTGGGTTCAATAGAACAAGTTATCTTTCCCGAAGAAATCGTTATCAACGCATTGGACTTCAAATGGAAAACCAATACTGAAATCAGGGTAACCGTTCCCCAACAAATAGCAGAAGGAACCTATATCCTTGACTTGATTTCCTCCGGCGGATTGGCGCTACACACGCCGTCTATTGAGATTTCAAACACCGGGGGTCCGGAACCTGAACCGGAGGTTTTCATTATGGTAAATGATTTTGAAGAACATGGCGGACACAATGGCGGTTGGGATTTAGGTTGGAACACTTCTAATACGGAAATAGTTACGGAAGACGGCAATTCGTATTTAAGAGTAAAAGCCGCTATCCCCAACGAGTGGATATTTAACTGTAATCACCAATCAAGCGGAGGCGTTGGCGGCGCTATCGAAAACATCGAAAATTATGTTTTCCGTATGGATGTCAAAATAGAAAATGGCGTTTCCGGCGCTGAAAATGCGGACATGCAAGTTGTGTTGGGGGATTCATGGAATTGGTATGGAACAGGTTTACTTCCGGCATCTACCGATGGCCAATGGAAAACAATAGAAGTGCCTGTTAGCCGGTGGAGTTTAACCGGAACATTGAATCTCTCCAGCGGAACCAACGGTATTTACGGAGGTCCCGTTCCTGCCGGCGTATGCTTCGACAACATGCGGTTTACACTCGTCAAGAAAGATTAAGCCGATTTTCACTCAACGATAGGTAAATGAAAAAAACGAGGCAAAACTAATTTTGCCTCGTTTCATTTTACTTGTAGTTTGTAAATTACTCCACATTCAAATTAACACGTTTGAAAGCGGTAACCGTCAAATCTTTATTCTGTTTTTTCAGATAATCATTGATGGTTATTTTCGAATCTTTCACAAAATCTTGCGCCAACAAGGTAAAGTCTTTGTAGTATTTTGTCAGAGCGCCTTCGGCGATTCTATCCAGAATATTTTCCGGTTTGCCTTGTTCGATGGCTTTTTCACGAGCGATTTTCTTTTCTCTGTCGATGATATCCTGCGGAACGGTTTCTTTGTCAACACTCACGGGATTCATTGCAGCCACTTGCATAGCCACATCTCTTGCTACCTGTGTTTCAACACCGGCTTGATTCAAACCGACAATCGTAGCCAATTTATTTCCCGGATGAATATAAGCAACGGTAGTAGGAGCTGTCAGAAATTGATAAGCGCCCAATTCCATTTTTTCTCCGGTTACGCCGATACGGTCTGTAATCCATTCCGAAACGGGACGTCCTTCGATTAATGTAGCCAATAAATCTTCTGCCGTAGCGGGTTTGCTTTCCAAAGCCGCATTCAGAATATTTTTGGTTAAGCCAATAAAATCCGGGCCTTTGGCTACAAAATCGGTTTCGCATTTCACGGCCACGATTGCGGCGAAATCGCCATTGGTAGCTGCCAAAACACAACCTTCGGCCGCTTCGCGATCTTCGCGTTTTGCGGCTACTGCCTGTCCTTTTTTACGGATTATTTCTATTGCTTTATCGTAATCGCCTTCTGCTTCGTTCAGTGCATTTTTACAGTCCATCATACCTGCACCGGTCATTTTACGCAAATGCGTAATATCTGCCATTGTAACTGCCATAATTTATAGTATTTTTTAGTGATACTGCAATAATATTAGGAAATGAAATACCATTTTCAAATTATCACATTATCAAATTTTCAAATTAATTAATCTTCTTCTTTTACAAATTTACTTGCTATATTCGCGTTCAGTGCGGCTTCATCGTCTTTAGCGATAATTCCTTTTTTCACTGTTTTCGCTCTTCTTTCCCTGCGAGCAGGCGCTTGTTCCTCGCTTTCGGGGGCTGTGTCCAATTTTTCAACTTTGCGTTCCTCCAAGCCTTCGTTGATAGCAGTGCAAAGTGCACTCAAAATCACTTCAATGGATTTGGTGGCATCGTCGTTAGCCGGAATTACAAAATCGATATCGTTCGGATCCGAATTTGTATCTACCATGGCAAATACAGGGATACCCAAACGGTTGGCTTCTGCAACGGCAATGTGTTCTTTCAACACATCGACGATGAACAAAGCGGAAGGCAAACGGTTCAAATCGGCGATAGAACCCAAGTTCTTTTCCAATTTGGCGCGTTGACGGGTAATTTGTAATTTTTCTCTTTTGGAGAGTTGGTCGAACGTACCGTCTTTGGCCATCTTGTCGATGGTGGTCATTTTCTTAACGGCTTTTCGAATGGTGGGGAAGTTGGTCAACATTCCACCCGGCCAACGTTCTGTAACATAAGGCATACCGACGGAAGTAGCTTTATCGGCAACCACTTGTTTCGCTTGTTTTTTGGTAGCTACAAACAGCACTCTACGCCCCGATTTGGCGATTTGTTTCAGTGCTGCGGCAGCTTCGTCGATTTTAACGACGGTTTTATGTAAGTCTATGATATGGATACCATTACGTTCCATAAAAATGTAGGGAGCCATCGCGGGATTCCACTTTCTTTTTAAGTGTCCGAAGTGCGAACCGGCTTCCAATAACTGATCAAATGATACTCTTGACATTTTTTAATTTGTTTAATTTGTTTACATTCTTTTGTTTAATCAACCCGTAAGTAGCTATTCGACAACTCAACATGCAGAATAAGTCCTAAGCGGTTTAGATACTAAACTTTTACCCCTATATCCCCTAAAGGGGACTTTACCGCAGCCAAATGATAATCTCACTGCCTTCTCCTCCCCCTTTAGGGGGCTGGGGGTTAACGTTTCGAGAACTGGAATCTCTTTCTTGCTTTGGGTCTTCCCGGTTTCTTTCTTTCCACTTCGCGCGGGTCGCGGGTCATGAAACCTTCCGACCGCAAAGCGGATTTGTCTTCCGGATTAATTTTCACCAAAGCGCGGGCAATACCGAGACGCGCCGCTTCCGATTGTCCTTTATATCCGCCGCCTTGCAAATTGATGACAATGTCGTATTGTTCGGCAACACCTAATTTATTCAGGGGCTGTTTTACGACATACTGAAGCAAGGTAGAAGGGAAATAGGTTTCGAGTTCGCGCTTGTTGATCAGTATTTTACCTGAACCATCTTTGACGTAAACACGTGCGATAGCCGCTTTACGTCTTCCTAATGCATTTACTACTTCCATTGTAATTATTTAAGTGAATTAATATCAACTGACTTCGGTTGTTGAGCCTCTTGTTTGTGGGTTGCGCCATCATATATATATAGGTTGGTAAGAAGCTGTGCGCCCAAACGATTTTTGGGGAGCATACCTTTTATTACTTTCCTGAACAAACGGTCGCTGCTTTTTTTCTGCAAGGTTTCCGGCGTATTTTCCCTTTGTCCGCCGGGATAGCCCGTGTAGGAAAGATAAATACGGTCGGTCCATTTGTTACCTGTTAAAACCACTTTATCGGCATTGATAATGATCACATTATCGCCGCAATCCACATGAGGGGTATAATTGGGTTTATACTTCCCCCTCAGAAGTTTTGCTACTTTCGAGGCAAGACGGCCTAAATGCTGTCCGTTTGCGTCAACAACAACCCATTCTTTGTTTACAGTTGCACTATTTGCAGAAATGGTCTTATAACTTAAAGTATCCACTGCTTGTAATTTTTTATTAGTTAATAATCATTTGTCAGACTTATCTTCCTTTTCGACTAATTGGAATAAAAAGGTCAAAATCAAACACTTACATATTTGAATAATAATCGGCTTGCAAAGGTACGAACTTTTATTTAAACAAACAAAAAAAGCCGCCCTAAATTTTTAAAGGACAGCTTTTTTTACTTGTTTGTTCAATACGATTACTGAACCGGAGTTTCTGCCGGAGTTTCTACTGCAGCTGAATCAACAACAATTTCGTCAACGATTGTTTCTTCAACTACCGGAGCTACTTCTTCGATTGCCGGTTCAACAACTTCTTCTTTTGCCTTGTTTGAACAAGAACTAAATGCTACCATTGCAGCAACTGCTGCGAATAAAACTAACTTTTTCATTGCTTGATAATTAAAACGATTTTTATAATTCTTAATTATTTCCTTATGGAAATCTGTTGCAAAGGTAAATATTTATTTTTTATGTTATACAACATATTTACACTTTTTTTTTATTTTGTTTAAAGTTTTTTTTTAACATAATAATTCAATGAAATTTTAACAAAAAAAAGGGGCGTGTATGGAAAATATTCGTATCTTTGCAGCCTGCTTTTTTCTCAACACTCTTGAAAAAGATGAAAAAGCAGTAATAGTGAGATTTTTTTAATTATTATTATTAATCGTTCATGTAGTTTATTTATGAACCTACTTGTTGAAAAATTAAGTAAATACGATGCTCCTCAAAAGGCGAAAGCCGCAGGCTTATATCCTTATTTCAGGGTTATTGAAAGTGAGCAGGACACTGAAGTTGTCATAAACGGGAAAAAAGTCTTAATGTTTGGTTCCAATGCCTACTTAGGATTGACAAATCATCCCAAAGTAAAGGAAGCAGCCATCGCAGCCACCAGAAAATACGGAACCGGAATGGCGGGAAGCCGTTTTTTGAATGGAACTTTAGATATCCACCTCGAATTGGAAAAAAAAATAGCCAAACTTCTGGGAAAAGAGGACGCAATCACTTATTCAACCGGTTTTCAGGTTAATTTGGGTGTTGTTTCCTGTCTTACCGGCCGTGAAGATTATATCCTCTGGGATGAATTAGACCACGCATCCATCATCGAAGGCCACCGCTTATCTTTCTCTCAAAAGCTCAAATACAGACACAATGATATGGAATCGCTGGAAAAGCAATTACAAAAATGCGCTCCGGATAAAATCAAACTCATTGTGACGGACGGCGTTTTCAGTATGGAAGGCGATATAGCCAACTTACCGGAAATTGTTCGTTTGGCAAAAAAATACAATGCCAATATCATGGTTGACGAAGCGCACGGTCTGGGTGTTTTGGGACGTCATGGACGAGGCACCTGCGATTATTTCGGCGTTCTGCCGGATGTGGACTTAATAATGGGCACTTTCAGCAAATCTTTGGCTTCCATCGGCGGATTTATTGCCGCATCCGAACCGGTTATCAACTATTTACGCCACAATTCCCGCTCCTATATTTTCAGCGCAAGCAATACACCCGCAGCAACTGCAGCAGCCAATGCGGCGCTTGACATCATGCTGAGCGAACCGGAAAGAATTGAACATCTGTGGAACCTGACGGATTATGCCTTGAAAGGATTCCGCGAAATGGGTTGTGAAATCGGACATACTGCAACTCCGATTATACCTTTATTTATACGCGACGACGAAAAAACTTTTTATGTTACCAAAGAGTTATTCAATCAGGGAATTTTCGTCAATCCTGTAGTTTCTCCCGCCGTAGCGCCTTCCGACACATTAATTCGCTTCTCTTTAATGGCAACCCATACTTTTGAACAATTGGATTATGCCTTGGAGAAAATCGAAAAAAGCCTTCGGAAAGTAGGCGTTTTAAACGCAGTGTTAGTCTAAACGCAAATTAAATTCTTTAACTAATTTGCTGAGAGTCGGATTTTTATCCGCCATATAATTGTATTTCTCCTTATCGGTAAATGGGGTTTGGCTTGAGTTGTCTTCGTTGATTTTCACTTCCAATACAATTTGATTGTTTTTGAGTTGGGCAAAAAGAAATTCTTTTATTTCCAAATTTTTTTCCTGAAATTTATGTTCCTGTTCGGGATTAAGTACGGTAATTTCCACCTTGTTATTCTCTTTTAATTCCGGCGTGATATACAGCATGGTATTTTTCAAATGAACATCATCCGCTGCATAAGCATATTCTTTCCATGCGGCGATTAATTCTTCTTTTGTAAAAGAGTCGTTATAAACCGTTGCCAATTCTTTCTTTACCGCATTTTCATTTTCATCCTTTACCGCAGAATCTTTCAGACCGATACGTACAATCGTTTTTCCGGCAGAAACCGGCCTATCTGTTTTTTTATCCGATTCCGGAAGCGGCTTGCTTACCGGGACTTCCGGAACAGTTTTTGTCTGGGTTTCTTTTTGAACAGGTGCCGCTTCATCCGAAATCGGCTCAATTATAATTTTTTTTTTATCGTCCTCTTGTTGAGGACTATTCAATTGACAAAGGCGAATCAGAAGTAACTCTATGGAAAGCCGCTTATTTTTACTCAACCGGTAATTCAAATCCGTTTCGTTGGTCAATTCGATGGCTTTGTATAAAAAGGCCGTATCGCAACGGGCGGCTAATTCGATGTATTTATTTTTGACCGCATCGCCCGTTTCAAACAAAACAATGGTTTGCGGATCTTTGCAAACCAGCAAATCGCGGAAGAAAACCGCCAATCCGCTCAGAATTTGTTGCCCGTCGAACCCTTTACTCATTATCTCGTTCAACAACAACATATTCCGGCTGACTTTGTTTTCTATGGCCGCCTCCGTCAACCGGAAATAATAGTCGTAATCCAACACATTGAGATTGTCAATCACTGTTTTATACGTTACATTTCCTTGTGAGAAACTAATTACCTGATCAAAAATCGACAAGGCGTCGCGCATACCGCCATCGGCTTTTTGTGCAATGACATTCAAAGCTTCCCGCTCGGCATTCACGTTTTCCTGCTTGGCGACATATTCTAAATAGCCGACTATATCATTGATATGGATACGGTTAAAATCATAAATCTGACAACGGGAAAGAATGGTAGGCAGGATTTTATGTTTTTCGGTGGTAGCCAGAATAAAAATGGCATGATGCGGCGGTTCTTCAAGGGTTTTCAGAAAAGCGTTGAACGCTGCCGACGACAGCATGTGTACTTCATCAATAATATACACCTTGTATTTCCCTAACTGAGGCATAATCCGCACCTGCTCGGTCAGCACCCGGATATCATCGACCGAATTGTTGGAAGCCGCATCCAATTCGTGGATGTTCAAAGAACGGTTTTCATTGAATGAGCGGCAGGATTCACATTCATTACAAGCCTCGCCCTCGGAAGTGGGATGAAAACAATTGATGGTCTTGGCAAAAATGCGCGCACAAGTCGTCTTCCCCACCCCTCTCGGCCCGCAAAACAAATAAGCATGCGCCAATTTATTATTTAGAATAGCATTTTTCAAAGTTGTTGTCAATGCATTCTGCCCTACTACCGAATGAAAAGTAGCAGGACGGTATTTTCTCGCTGAAACAATATAATTATCCATTTATAATATTTATATAAAGTAAATTTCACATGCACTTACAGTGCCATTATTTGTTCGGGGCTAAGACCGGTGGCTTTCACAATATCAGCCACAGAGAAGTGCAAATCTAATAAATTCTTTGCAATTTCAAAGTTTCTCAGATTTCGTCCTTCATTTCGCCCTTCATTTCGCCCTTCATTTCGCCCTTCATTTCGCCCTTCGTTTCTCCCTTCAGTCCAGCCTTCGTTTCTCCCTTCAGTCCAGCCTTCGTTTCTCCCTTCAGTCCAGCCATCGTTTCTTCCTTCAGTCCAGCCTTCTGACCAACCTTTCTCAGCACCTATTTTACGGGCATAATCTAACGCATTATTCCAGTCATTCTCTGGTGGATAGCGCTTAATATACAATTTCATATCTTCTGGTGTTAATTTGTTAATTTCTGCTTCTTCAAATAATGTCTCAAATACTTTCTCGGACAATTCTACCGGTCGTTCATCCAACATGCCCATATATTTGAAACAATACAGCCATCGGTCTATCTGTTCTTTCGATTGTTCCAATGTTTTTTTAAACTTGGGTAATTCAATCAAAATTAGATTCAGTTTGTCCGTTGCCTTTTCCATCGTCTCCTCCCGAACAATCGAGAGGTGGCTAATATAATAGGCATCATCATATTGCTCGAAATTCAAAATCGCAATGTGATACAACGGTTTCAATTCATAATTCCAATTTCCTTTCCTTGCCTGTTTTTGAATCGGAAAGGTCGAATAAAACAAGCACCTGTCCAAAAAATGTTCTTGCTTTACGACCTGCATTTCAATCACAAACCACTCCTTTTGGTCGGTAATGCAATGAATGTCGAAAACCACATTGCGGTCTTTCGCTGTTCTTCCCAAATGTTCTGTCGGCAAATACCTGATATCTACAATTTTGTCCGGTTTGTCAATCAATGCATTTAAAAAATCAATCAACAATGCCTTGTTTTCCTCTTGACCCAAGAGCCGCTTGAATGCAAAGTCTGTCAAAAGATTCATGTACCTGCCCAACTTCGGATAAATCATTTTTCTCATAACAAATTTCGGTTAAAGTTTTGGTAAATAATTCTGTTTTATAAACGCATTGCAAATGTACATAGAATTTTTCTAAAACAAAAGAGAAACCTTGTTTTTATTAAATAATAATTTAACGGATAATCATTAAAATCTAAGTGCAACCCTCTTTTTTTTTATTTTCCAAAAGAAAATACAAACTTTGTATGATAAATAAAATAAAATGGAGAATGAAAAAATAATAAATTAAAATGGATAATGAATGGTTAAAAAAAAGTTGCTGTGATTCCTATGAAAGAGCGAAAAGAATTGGTTTCAAAAACGTCAGATTTCAGCATCCATCACCAGTGCGAACTGCTGTCTATACCGCGTAGCAGTCTGTATTACACGCCATCAGGGGAAAGTGAAGAGAACTTATCCATACTTCGATTTATGGATGAGCAATATCTTAAAACGCCGTATTTTTATCGAACGCTTGTGGCGAAGCGTGAAATATGAATATGTGTATCTGAATCCGGCTCAGCGTGGAGATGATTTATGGTATGGATTAAGTCAGTATTTTGTGTTTTACAATCAGGAACGGGTGCATCAGCATTTAGATTACAAAACGCCCGAACAATTGTACCTCCAAAAAATGGTGGCTTAAAAAACTTGCTTCAGCGGCTCATTTCGCTTCGGCTACGCCTTCGCTTCATTCGCCGCTGAAATGAAATTATAGAGATAAAAGAACAATAGTTAAAAATTAATGTGTAAATTTGCATACGGAAACAAGGAATATTAATCTTAAACAAGATTATTTGTTGTCCAAGAAAAGGGTAGTACTACAATTTTATATATTTTTATGAAAAACAGATACTTTTTTATTACGCTCTTAGCTATCGTTTTGTGTGGTTGCCATCATCAGGGAAACCTGACATCCACGATTAAAGTAGATTATACCACAGTTGTGGTGGAAAATTTAAGACTTGGTCAAGATAAAGAAATTGCTTTGTCGGAATTTGTGGATCATATTGACATTATTCCGTTGGAATTCAAAGACTCCTGTATATTGAAAGGAATCCGGAAAGTAGTTGCCTTAGACAGTAACCTTTTTATAATTGAAGACAACCGCCCGGAACGAGTCTATCGATTTGATACACAAGGTAATTTTTTAAATTCGATTGGAGAAAAAGGGCAAGGACCGGATGAAATTATTGAATTAAGCGATTTTTCGTTGAATGAAAAAGAACAGCTAATTTATTTGTTGGATAATGGTCGTAAGACAGTCTTAGCTTATAATTTTGAAGGACAATTGGTCGAAAAAATCAAAGTTAATCATGCTGATAGACTTGAATATAAGGATGGTTTTTTCTATCTATTTAGAGATGAACCAACGATAGATGATTTATGCTGCCTTAACATTCGTAATACAAAAGGAGAATTTAAAAATGCTTTTTTGCCTTCACATCAATACCCGATTAGTAAATCAAGCCAAGTTTTTACCAAAACGAAAGATAATTTATTTTTGATTAAACCCATGAATGATACCATTTACTCATTGGATGAAGTGGAATTAAAATATGCCTATTATTTTGATTTTGGGTCTTTGAGATTAACTCCGAAAGAAATTGAAGATAGTTATAGCAATGAAATACCTACATTTAAGAAAATATTAATAGATAAAGAACGTGTTTCCTCTATGGATCATCTTTATCAAACGAGACATTGGATTGGTTTTAATAAGGGATATAAACTATTACAGTATTTATTTTTGTATAATAAGGATACCAAAGAATTAAAAGCAGGTCAAGTATGGGATGATTTGGAGTATATGTTTTATGGAACGAGTTTTTATGGACAAACGGAAAATGCTTGGATAGGAGTTTATGCGATTGAAAGAATACATTCAAATATTGAAAGGTATAAAAGATATGCAGATTCTGGATATATTACGGAAGAGCAAAAGGTAAAATATACGCAGAAAATGAAAAATCTTATGCGAGGCGAAAATCCGGAAGAAATGAATCCTTGGATTTTATTTTATCATTTAAAGGAATAATCCGATGAAATCAAAAATATTTACATGGACAAGCATTGCCATCTTACTTGTATTTAATTGCATCTTTTTGTTTTCATCTAAAAATAAAAAAAATCAAACAATTGATATTGAACGAATAATAAATCAAAATAGTAATAGATATAATTATATTATTGAACAATTATTATTGTATATGCAATATGATAATAAAAAAATTCAAGATATCCCAGTTAAAAAAATTGAGTATGAACAAATTTTAGATGAAAATAAACCGAATGGAGATACCGTAAATTTATCCCAAGTTCTAAAAGGAGAAAAGGTGGTATTATATTTTACGCAATTGGCTTGCAATTCTTGCGTATCCGAACAAATACTTTTTTCGTATTAAACAATATTTCTCCAATTTTTATTACCTTTGCATCAAATATTTTTTTATGAAAAATTTATTTGAAATTGTAAAAAAATTGGCGGCAAATTGAATAAATATTGGCTGACTATTATCATTTTCACTGTTATTACTTTCTTTATCGGCGATAGTACAATATTGAAGCATTGGCTGATAATGAAAATGGGTATGGTTGGCTTTGGGAAAAACATTGGGAAGGATGTCAGCATGCAGGACAAATTATAATACATAGTTCATGGGGAGTTTATTCAGCAGGAACTTATGCTTATTCATCATCGTTAGCAGCTTCACTGGAATCTTCAACAGTATCATATACTATTGTTGAACCTAATTCTGGGCAAAAATCATATTGTTATGATGGATGGAGTTTTTGTTCGAGTAATGATTGTAGATAGAAATTTCTTTACGAGGCTGTCTAACTTTCTAAGACAGCCTCGTAAAAATTCATCTAAATTACTTAAAATGTGATATATATGAGATATTATAAGTTCAATATTTTTTTCTTTTGTGGTTTTGTATGTATTTTGCTATGTATTTCATGCAAGCACAATACACAACAAAGTAACGCATTACTTTTTAGAGTTGATAGTGAAAACAAAACAGCAATTAGTATCAATATAAATGCAGATATATCTAATATAATAGATTTTACTAATTTGATAGACTCTTTTCAATATACACCATTGGAAGTTTCCGATGAATGTTTAATTGGAGCTATAAATAAAATTATTTATCACAACAATACCTATTATATTTTGGATCGTGAAAAGGCAAAAGCTTTATTTTGCTTCGATTCAAATGGGCATTTCGAACGAAAAATCGGAAATATAGGCCAAGGGCCCGGTGAGTTTGTCCAACCAACAGATTTTATACTGACTTCATCCCATATAATCATTTTGGACCAATTTGCCCATAAATTGTTATTTTTCAATCTGAATGGAGAATTTTCGCATACAATAAACTTGAAATACAAAGTACATGGGATAACATCCTTAGCAAATGATTCTCTTTTTTTAGCAAAACCAGGCGATAACAGAAATAGCGATGTAGCTGATTATGAATTATTGGTAATGGATGTAAATGGAGAAGTAAGATTAAAAGGTATATATAATCCTTATCAGTTAAAGTATTCAATATCAGGATATAACTCTCAAATAATGAACGGGAAAACAATTTACGCTAAACCCATGTCATGTTATATATACGAAATTACGGAAAGTGAGATGAAGGAACGTTATTATTTAAATATTACAAACAATTCACTTCCAAAGAATTACGAGGAATTATGTGAGGGAAATTATGAAAATTTTATAAAAAACTATAAGGAAAATTATAATTATTTTTCTGGCCAATTTATTGAAACTGATAAATTTATATTATTTACAGTCAAGAATACAAAAAACTTACCAGTGATCATTATTTATGATAAAGATTCACAAGAAATGAAGTCTGGTATAATGGGTGCGAATAGCAGTAGTCCAAAATTTAATGAAATAAAATCTATTGTTTTTTCTATTGGCAATTATCTAACTGTTGATGGAAATCACATTATTGGGGCTGTTGATTCTTATTATATTTCCGGTAAAGGAGAAGATAATCCGCTTTTATTTTGGTTTAGCTTGAAAAATTGAATTTTTATCATTACTGACCAACTAAAAAAATCACTATAGAAAAGGGGTTATCCGATTTGGATAAGCCTCTGAAAAATTGTTTCATTTTCATGCGCTTGGAAAACTGAGATTTTTTATCTAATTTTGCAAAAGATAACACGAAAGGAAAAGGGCAGTCCATTGTCACTACTTGCAAACAATCTGACAATTGTTCATGGTATACTGCTGCGTTTATAAATGTATGCCTGTTCTTTTTTTGGTAAATACTAAATTACATTGATGAAAACTAATTTCTATTTTATGAGTAAGCGCATCCCGCTTTTTCTGATTCTCATTCTTTTTTCTGCTGCTTGTTCAAAGCACACAAATGAACAAGCAGCAAGAAAAGGGGATAAGGTTATTGCCTTAGATATTGAACAAAATGATGAAGTTTCAATAAAGGACTACTTTTCTCATATTGAGTTTATCCCTTTGGAAACCGATAAACGTTCTGTATTAGGTCAAAATATAAAAAAATGGCTGATCTATAAAGGAAATTTCTATTTTTTGGATCATAGGCAAGGTGGCCTTATTGTTGTATTTGATTCTAAAGGGAAATTTATCCGAACCATAGACAAAAAAGGACAGGGACCGGGAGAGTATAGCGTATTATATGATTTTTCATTTAATCGCTTTACGGGTAATTTGGAACTGATGGATGCTCTTTGTTATATTCATATTTACGACGAATCCGGCGATACGCTTAAAGAGACCATTCGCTTACCGAAAGGAGAACAGGCAATACATTTTTATACGCAACTCACTCCGGATATTTATGTTTTTTTTAATAAATATAGAGAAAAAAACAAGCTATTTTTTTATTCCATATCTAAGCAGGAAATTATTTCCGAAACTTACAGTGATTGGCCGGATTATATGAATGAGACTCCATTCGGTGGACAGGACACTCCGTTTCATATTTTGAATGATACGGTTTGTTTTTATGAATATTACAGTGGGGATATTTTTACCATTGATGCAAAAACAATGGAACTCCAACCGAGGTATCAATTTGATTTTGGAGAACATAATTTTACAATTTCAAAGATTCCGGAAAATGAAACTATGCAATTTTATTTGAAATTCAGTTTTTATGTAACAGAGAAATATGTAACCTTTTTTTCACCGGTTGATGAAAATTCAAACTATTACATCAGTCGATTTTATTATAAGAAAAAAGCGAAACAGGTTATTCTGGATAAAAGGAATAAACAATATAAAATATTCAATGCATTTAAGGAGGGTTTTCAATGTATGCCTTATTATATGGACGAAGAAGCTATGTATGCTTTTGTTCCTCCCAACCGCTTAGATTTTGTTGTCAAACCGGAAGTATTGGATGAAGAGAATTTATTAAGATACAAATCCGTTCAGGAAGACAGTAATCCTGTCATAATTAAATATTATTTTAAATAAACAGCAAACCATGAAGTCCATTGAAAGAGTATTATTAATATTATCCGGTTGCACGTTAATTGGAGTTTCTATCCTATTAACCAATAGTTTTAGAAAAGAAAATGTTGTTGAAGATAAATCATTAAAAGCAGAACAAGAAATAGAACAGTTTTATTATGAACAAAATATTTATGCTGCCGTTGAAAATAATGATATTTCAATTAATGTAACGCCAATACAAAACCAAATAAATTACAACCAACCTACGTTAGTATGTCGTTATTCCGCTAATGCTTGTTCTATTTGCATTGATTTTGCGATTGATAAACTGAATGAATTTTTTCCGGATTCAGAAAACAATACTCTGCCGGTTTTGATAATTGTTTCAGATTTGAGTTCTGATAAAAAAATAAAAAAATATTCAAACAAGACGATAAATATAGCAAAAAATAATCTTGAAATGCCTATTGAAGAAACATATCTTCCTTTTTATTTTATTATGTATCAAGGGAAAGCTCAACAGATATTCATTCCTGAAAAAAATTATCCTAAATATACGGACACCTACTTAAAAGCAATAAAGAAAAGATATTTTTCCGAATAGCATCGTAATAAAAACACAACATTTTTTTCGTATTTCACAATATTTCTCCAATTTTTATTACCTTTGCATCAAATGTTTTTTTATGAAAAATTTATTTGAATTTGTAAAAAATTATGGCAGCAAAGTAAATAAATATTGGCTGACTGTTATCATTTTCACTGTTATTACTTTCTTTATCGGCGATAGTACGGTATTAGACCAACTCTCTTACAACCGGCAAATCAATCAGTTGGAAAGAGATATCGAATATTATAACAACGAGAAAGAGAGTAATTTAGAGAAACTGAATGCCATACAGAGTGACGAGGAAGGTTTGGAAAAATTTGCCCGGGAGCAGTACAACATGACTAAAGCCGACGAGGAATTATTTATAATTGTTGAATAATATGTCATTGAATATCCGGGCTTATTTATTCTATGCTTGCGCCATATTGTTATTGATCTCCGCCGCCTTGTACATAACCGGCGATGAACTTGTTCCCCACCGGGTAATATACTATGTATATGCCATTTCCGGAGCGGGTGTTGCTGTGGCCTATTTATCCAATCCGTATCGGGGCGAAAATCTCCGTTTGAAAAGATTGGCTACCCAACAGGCAATTGCCGCCATCTTGCTTCCGATTTCTTCTGTTTTAATGTTTAAAGGAAAAAACGAATGGTTTGTTTTTTTGTTTGTTTCCGCATTTTTGCAATTGTATGCGGCTATCATTAGAATCCGGGAAGACAAGAAAGAAGAGAAGAAAAAATAATGGAAAAAATTGTCAGCGCACAAAACAGCCGCATCAAACACATTCAAAAACTCATTTCCAAATCGAAAGAACGGAAAGAGCAAAACCGGTTTGTGATTGAAGGTGCACGGGAATTGAGCCTCGCCATTGCCGGTGCGTACAAATTGGATTCGGTTTTTGTCTGTCCCGAATTATTTTCTAAGACAGATTATCCTGATGTGTTACAATCCATTAGACCGGAAATCTTGTTTGAAGTATCGGAACCGGTTTTCCAAAAAATAGCCTACCGTGAAGGTTCCGACGGGATTCTGGCTTTGGCGCAACCCCAATCTCATACTTTATCCGACTTGCATTTACCGGAAAATCCGTTTATCATCGTACTCGAGTCTGTAGAAAAACCGGGCAATCTGGGCGCTATCCTCCGCACGGCCGATGCGGCAAAAGCGGATGTCGTGATTGTTTGCGACCCTTTGACGGATGTTTATAATCCCAATGCGATTCGTTCAAGTGTGGGTTGTATTTTTACGGTGCCCATTGCCGTTTCCACAAATGCCGAAACGCTTTCCTTCCTGAAAGCCAAGAAAATCAAAACTTTTTCCGCCGAATTGCAGGCTTCGCAATGGTATCAGGATACGGATTTTACAGGCCCTTCCGCCATCGTCATGGGAACGGAAGCCGATGGTCTGACCGGTTTTTGGTTGGAGCAAGCCGATGTCCGGATAAAAATTCCGATGCGAGGGAAAATCGATTCCCTGAATGTATCGGTTTCCACAGCGGTCATCACGTTTGAAGCCATGCGGCAAAGAGGGTTTTCTATTTGAACCGTTTCCCCAGTTCGTCTTCCGAAAGGATGGAAATAATGATTTTTCCATCGGGGGTGTAATTAGGAGAAGATGAGGCAAACAGCTTGGCAATCAGCATATCGGCTTCTTCATCAGAGAGAAATTTTCCATAAGGAATGGCTGCTTTTTTCGCTAAAGTCAGCGCGAGGGCTTCCGACACTTCTTCTTTCACTTCGCAACCGGTTTCCATGACTTTATCCGCCATATCCTGTAAAATTTCGACCGTATCCACATTTTCCAAACCGGACGGAATGCCATTGATGGAATAGGAATTACTGCCCAAATCGGCTAAATCAAATCCGATATAAGCCAAGTCGTCCAATAAATAAGGAAGAACCGTTGCTTCACGGGGCGTAAAAGAAATGATTTCCGGAAACAACAGGCCTTGTGAAACGCCTTGTTTTTGCTTCATCCGCTGCATGTATTCGTCGAACAAAACACGAATGTGCGCCCGACGTTGATTGATAAGTGTCAAACCTGATTTCAAAGGTGTAACGATGTATTTCCCTTTGTAAGATAAGATTCTGGTTTTTTCTTCCGCAAAAGCCAAAGCGGCTTCCGGTTCTTTCGGTATTTCCGGTTTATCTTCATACAGTTTTTCCCAATTGGCCGATACCGGTTTTGAATGGTATTCCATTTCCCGGAAAGGGTTATAGCCGGACTGTATGTTGATTTTCGGACTTTCCGTTGGAGGACGATTATTTTTGCTGTAAACCGGCATATCAATGGCGCCGTCTCGGTCAAATTCCAAACTGGGAATGGCGTTTGATTTAGCAATGGCTTCTTTTACCGCCGCCGTAATTATCAGCCAGATAGCCTGTTCGTTTTCAAATTTGATTTCGGTTTTTGCCGGATGAATGTTCACATCAATGCTTCCCGGATCGACCGTCATATAAATGAAATAGTTAGGCATTTCCCCCGCCGGGATAAAAGGCTCGAAAGCTTGTGTTACCGCTTTGTGAAAATAGGGATGCCGCATGTAACGATTGTTCACAAAAAAATACTGCAAAGCGCTTTTTTTCCGGCTGAACTCCGGCGTTCCCACAAAACCGGAGACGGAAACCAAGGAAGTTTCGGCATGAAGACTTAGCAATTGGGTATTCAATTTTTTTCCGAAAACATTGAGAATGCGTTGCCGCAAATTGGAAACCGGCAAGTTCAATATCTCCGCATCATTGTGGTGGAGATTGAAAAAAATCTGGGGATTTACCAATACCACCCGTTCAAATTCGGTAAGAATATTTTTAAATTCCGTTTCGTTGGATTTCAGAAATTTTCTTCGGGCGGGCACATTGAAAAAGAGGTTTTTTACTGAAAAAATACTGCCGGGATTGGGCGCGACGGATTGTTGTTTTTCCACTTGCGAAGCGGCTATTTGCAACAAAGTGCCCATTGTGTCGTCTTTTCGGGCGGTTTTCAATTCCACTTGGGCAACCGCAGCAATCGAAGCCAGCGCTTCTCCACGGAAACCGATGGTTCGCAAAGAAAATAAATCGTCGGCTGAATTGATTTTGGATGTGGCATGTCGTTCAAAGGCCATTCGTGCATCGGTTTCGGACATGCCTTTGCCGTTGTCAATTACCTGAATCAGCGTGCGACCGGCATCTTTCACCACCAAATGGATGGAATCGGCGCCGGCATCGACCGCATTTTCAATCAATTCCTTTACCACGGAAGCCGGTCGTTGAATAACCTCTCCCGCAGCAATTTGATTCGCAATCGAATCGGAAAGCAGATGAATGATATCGCTCATATATCCAAAATATTATTCCATGTGTTGATGCTGCCCGTGTACCCTTCGAGGCGGCGGCACATCTTCCGTTTTCATTATTACTTTCGTAAATATATCTTCCCTGTTTTGGGGACGAAGATAGTTATAATCTTTGAAATCTTTTAAAAATTTATTTTCCGGATTCAAATCCGGTATGGGTAAAGTTTCCGATTGGGGTGTCGGATACCAGACAGTCCGGGATATTTTACGGTTCTTAATCTTAACAGAAATATCATCACTTTCAGCTTTATATCTTCCAATAAAAGACACATTTTTGTCATCAATGGGATAGTAAAGAGATTCTGCACTGCCTTCGATGTCTATTTTATCCAATTCTCCGCCTACAAAATAGGCCGTTAAATTTCTACCTTTCAACTGATTAAAATAAGTTGTATCGACTTCCTGCATCGCAAAAGCATAGTTTAACACATACATTCGTTCAACCGTACTGTCGTTGAAAAGAATTTTAATCGTATCGCCATTGATTTGATATTCGGTATTCCACAAAATGGGATTCTGATATAATTTTAGAATGGAATCAACCGTATTGAATTGCAGGGAGTCGCAAACACCCTGAATATCAATTCGGTAAAAACGGACACCGTGATAAGCCTTTACTTCCCGCTCCTCGCCGATCGTTTCCATTTTCAAAGTATCCGCATGTAAAAATAGAGAATCCTTTCGGGAAAATTCAATCATCTGGGCGGAATCGGTAGCGAAAGCATATTTAGTTACTTCGTTGTAATATCCATAATTACCTGTCAGAATTATTTTTTTTACCGTATCGTTCAGGAACATATTACCATAGGCCTCCACAAATCCATCCGATTTATTATAAAACAACGAATCGGCCGTCACGGTTTTGGTTTTGTCTTTACTGACCACCAGCGAACGGTCATACAACATGGATTCTTCGATGATTGTATTGTACCAACCTCTTGTCGAATAAATGGTTCCACTATCCGATTCAATTACCGTCGGGCCTAAAATATTCGCCACTTTACTTTCCGTATGGTATTTCAGCGTATCGGAAGTCAAATCAAATTGGGGATTGGTAAGGTGTACTTGATCTTTGAAAAAAGCGATTTTTGTATCGGGAGAATATTGTCCGTAGATGGAAGTCAGTTCGTTGATTGAATCGACCATCATGCCGCCGTCAAAGTAATAAGCCATGTTTTGAATCCGGTCGTAATCGAAATTATCCGTAAACAGAGTCACGTCCCTGTTTTCCATGCGCACATTTTCACGCATTTTGGCTAAGCTGATATTGCCGTCGTAATTCAGAAAATCGCCATACATGGATATCGTATCTCCTTGTTTGATAACCACATTGCTAAAAGCGTCCAAGGAATTGGTCAGTTCATACATATAAGCGCTATCGCAATACATATATACGCTATCGTGCCTGAATATCACATTGCCGCGCAAAACCCAAGTATCCGGGTTGTTTTTTTGCGACAATTCTAAAGAATCGGCATTCTCCACAACCACTTTCGTTACTTTTTCATTTTTAGGAGCGGGCGGATTTTGCGACATTCCGAAGAAAGTAGTTGCGACGAAAAGCAATAAAAAAAAAGTAGTTCGATTATTTTTATTTTTGAACCCAGCCATCCTTTTCGAAATCGCAGTTTTTCAAATTATCATTGATACGAATATAAGTCTCCTTTATTTTTTTATCAAGCCATTTATTCAAAATCTGATTTTGCCTTTCACTCACAACCATCGCTTGGACGGCTTGAAAATCGTCGGCCAGATTGGCTTTATGCCCCTCGATGCGGGATTTCAATTTTACAATAATCGCAATTTCTTTTTGTTTGGAATTAACCATGGTAAACGATTTAGAAACCTCATTTACTTTGAGTGTACTAACCACTTTGGCTATTTCAGCCGGTAATTCATTCATTTCAAAGCGGGAAGTTCCTGTTCTCTCCGTTTCGCCCGACATATCTCCGGTCTCATTTCTATTTACCATCAAACCTTTGTTATAACGGGTGTCTCTGTCGTAAGAATAATTCGCCGCCTGCTCAAAAGTAATTTTATCCGCCACAATGGCGCTACGCAATGAATCCAATTGAACCACAGCCGCTTGTAACTCTTCGGGAGAGACGTATGCTTTCAGCAGGATGTGGCGGACATTGATTCTATCGCCTCTTTTTTCAATCAACTGGATGATATGAAAACCGTATTCTGTTTCCACAATCCGGGAAACACGTTTCGGGTCGTTCAAGTCATACGCAGCGGCAGCAAATTCGGGTACCAGATTGGATTTTCCCATCAATCCCAAGTCGCCGCCCTTGTAGGCTGAACTTTTATCTTCGGAATACCGGCGGGCCAAGGAAGCAAAATCGTTTTTACCGCTGGTAACCAATTCCGTATATTCTCTCAATTTTCTTTTAATTTCATCGGTTTCAGCTAAAGAAGGCTGCGGTTCAACCGTTATGATTTCAACTTCTACCGTAGTAGGAATATAAGGAAGGCTGTCTTGGGGAATGCGATTAAAAAAAGTCCGCACTTCGGAAGGTGTTACTTTCACTTTGCTTACCAATGATCTCTTCATTTCTCTAACGATATTGTTTTCTTTCACTTGTGTCCGAAGGTTTTCCCGAAATTCGTTGACCGATAATTGAGAATTAGCCAATAAATATTCTTCAAATTTTTCCTGAGTACCTATACGGGACACATACCAATTGATTCGAGCATCAACTTCCTGATAAACTTGAGAATCCGAAATGTCGATACTATCTAATTTGGCCTGATGCAGATACAACTTCTGAAGCGCCAATTGTTCGGGAATAACACAATAAGGGTCACCCGGCAAGTGTACGTCTTCATTAATCATCTCTTCACGCATGGCCTCCACATCCGACAAGAGAATGGCGTCGTCGCCCACTACCCAAACTACTTCGTCGATGATATTGCTTTGTGCTTTCACATATTCCTGAGAAGAAAATACAAGCAAAATAATTACCCAAAAGAAAAATTTCTTCATTTTATTTATTATTTATTATCTATCAATTATTCGTTATAAAACATTATCTCTCCTTTTTTGACGGCGCGCTGGTATAAATCTTCTTCCGTTTGTTTCAGAAATTCGATTTTCTGTTGGTTAATCAATACTTCCTGAATATTCGCCTTAGCAAACTCAAAAGGCGCATCATCGCCCGGCAGGCGATAATCCGTAATATTCAAAAAATAACAATAACTGCTGTCGCTCCGTTCAATATGCTTATTGTTACTCAAAATTGCATTTATATTCCGAAAATCGGAAGGTAAATTAATTGCAACTTGAGCGAAATCCATCCACTGATCTACAAAATAATCATAAGTTACCACATTATAGAGGCTGTATTTTTCCAGCTTTTCTCTCGTATCCGGAGCAGTTGACTTATACCAAGTCCGGATTTCATTCATCTGCGGCGCATTTACGGGTATTTTCAAAAATATCCCCTTAACCAAAGGGGTTTCTAATTTGAATTTATCCCCATTGACTTGATAATAATCAAGCAATGCCTGCTCATTAATCGCTTTCGTCA
Organism: Bacteroidia bacterium; assembly: GCA_025999935.1. Lineage (GTDB taxonomy): Bacteria > Bacteroidota > Bacteroidia > Bacteroidales > Azobacteroidaceae > Azobacteroides. The sequence goes on from BNXY01000004.1 coordinate 60,585, forward strand.
ACTTCTCATTAATCAATTGCTCCTGATACTGATAAATTACCAAAGATTTCCGGTAATTATTTACCAAACGTTCAATTTGCTCTTTATCAGCGATATTCTTCGATGCAACATCGTATAACAAGGCGTCATTAATCCACGTCCGTATAAAATGTTCAGCAGTGAGAATACTGTCTTCCGGCGATAATTCGTGAGAAATATTTTCATCTAACTCATTTTTATACAATATTTTATTACCAACTTTAACTATAACGTTGTCATTATTTACATCTAATTTCGAATTACATGAAACAAGGAGCAAAGATACAACGAGTATTGGAATAATTAACCTCATAAATAGTTAAAGAATGTCATTTTATTGTAATTAATACTTCCGGGTAAACAACGACCGGATATTTTTCATTCAATTTTTTCTGCCATTCCGCCTCTAAATAGTCCTGATAGCTTGTAACCACTAATCCGCGTACATCAGAATAGGATTCCGGCGCATTCAACACTTTTCCGATCAGGAAGAAATCTTGAAATTCGGCGGGTCTTTCCGCTTTTCCCGATTTGAAAGCCGATTCATCGACAAAAGCATTGTCTCCTTTTTTATACAAACCTTTTTCGATTTTTACGTAGCTAACCTCCCCTACCTTATAATTGTCGTACAGATATTCAACCGCATCTCCCGGATCCATTTTGGAGATTTCCTTTTGCATTTTCTTTTTTGTTTTGGCGTCTTTCGCCAAGACAACATAGCCCTTGAAATAAGGTTCTTCCCATGCAAATCGGTCTTTATTTTTCTTGAAATAATTCTCAAGTCCTTCCGTGTCTTCTGAAGCTTTTTCCCAAACTTCGCGATTAGCTACTTCAAACATCAGGATACCGTCATAATATTCCTGCATCAGATTCTTAAATTCCGGATATTTGCTTTCAAGCATTTGAACTTCAAGCATTTGTAGCACACTACATTCAACGATTGCCAAGCAATCGGCCAAATAATCGGTAGATATCGTGAATGGCGAACGGGCATTTGCCTTCAAATATCCGATAAAATCAGCTATCGAAAAAGACTCATTCCCGGCTTTAAATAAAACAGTGGAATTGTTTTCCAAAGAACTGTAAAATGAATCCGTGGTCGGGTAAACTGTTTCAGCCGCAGCAAAGACGGTCTTGTAAGCCGCATCGTTTTTTGTAAAGCCGATTTCTTTCTTCAAATTGTCTATACCGGGCTGATGCAAAGTCACATAATAACCGCCACTCTCTAATTTTTTTTCTATTTCTTGCCTTTTTTCTTCAAAAGGTTCAAGCGGTTTTTTATCCAATAATTTCACGATATGATAACCAAATTCGGTTCTGAAAGGCTTGGATATGGCGCCTTTTTCTTTCAGATCAAAAACGGCATCCTGAAATTCTTTTACCATGGCGCCAAAACCGAACCAACCCAACTCTCCGCCACGGGAAGCATTACTCGAATCATTGGAATATTCTTTGGCCAATTTGGCAAAGTCTTCTCCTTTTATCGCTTTATCATAAACTTCCGTAATTTTCTTCAAAACATCGTCTGTCTGAACAACATCCGCATCTTGCGGACACATAATCAGAATATGAGCGGCATTGACTTGCCCCGGATTTTCCTTTTTTGCGTGCACTTTCACAATATGATATCCGTAATTGGTACGCACCAATCGACCAATCTGACCGATGGGCGTTGTAAATGCAGCTTCTTCCAAAGCGATATTGAGTGTCAAACCCGGAAAACAGCCCAGATAACCCGCTCTGGCGTTTTCTTTCGAGCGGGTATCGTCTGAAAATTCCTTGGCCAATTTTTCAAAATTTTCTCCTTTTAAAGCGCGATTGCGTATTTGAACTGCTTTCTTATAGGCTTCCAGCGTATCGGCCGGCAAAGTATTAAAAACATTGTCTTTTGTTCCGGGAAATGCAACGAGAATATGGCTCACTTCGACCAATTCTTTCATCCGGTCGTATTCTTTTCTAACTAAATTTTCATTGATTGCTAATTCTTTCAGATAAGATTGCGCCAATTGGGCGCGGTATTCTGAAAATTCCCTCAAAAACGTTGCGGTTGTATCCAAACCTTGCGCTTCGGCTTCAGCCACCCGCAATTTAAGGTTTTTGAACATGCCGACATACTCGTCCAAAGTAATTTTATCAACGACATCTCCCTCGTTGTATTTGTAATAGAAATATTCAAATTCCAATTTGCCGATATCCTTTCCATTCACTTTCATGACCACAGGGTCATTGGTTTGCGCGAGAATCAAAATCGATGTCATCCATAAGAGTAAGGGTAAAAAACACTTTTTCATACAATACAATAATTATTTTTACTTTTTGTTAAACATAACCTAACCCATATTAAACGGTAAAATGAATATTTTATTGTATATATTTATCCTCTGTTGTAACTATAATTGGGCGCTTCCTGTGTAATCGTCACATCGTGCGGGTGGCTTTCCTGCACACCGGCATGGGTAATTCGGGTAAATTTCGCCTTGTGAAGTTCTTCAATATTTTTCGCTCCGCAATAGCCCATCCCGGCTCTCAATCCGCCAACCATCTGATAGATAACTTCATACAAAGAACCTTGATATGGAACACGAGCGGCAATTCCTTCCGGAACTAATTTTTTAATATCGTCTTCCACATCCTGAAAATAGCGGTCTTTCGATCCTTTTTGCATGGCTTCCAAAGACCCCATTCCCCGGTAGGATTTAAATTTTCTTCCGTTGTAAATAATGGTTTCTCCGGGAGATTCTTCCACGCCGGCCAGCAAGGAACCCATCATAACCGAATATCCGCCTGCGGCCAACGCTTTGACTATATCGCCCGAATAGCGCAAACCGCCGTCGGCAATTACCGGAATGCCCGTACCTTCCAATTCCTTAGCCACTTCGTAAATGGCCGAAAGTTGGGGAACGCCCACTCCGGCTATCACACGGGTTGTACAAATCGAACCCGGCCCGATTCCTACTTTGATTCCATCGGCTCCGGCATCCGCCAGCAACCGGGCGGCTTCTTTCGTCGCAATGTTTCCTACAATAATATCTATCTGAGAATAAGCTTTTTTCACTTCTTTCAGCATCTCTACAACAGACCGGGAATGTCCGTGGGCCGTATCAATAACGATGGCATCAACACCGGCATTGACCAATGCATCAACCCTTTCCATGGTATCGTAGGTAACGCCGACACCGGCTGCGGCGCGTAAACGTCCGTTGGTGTCTTTACAAGCAAAAGGTTTATCTTTGGCTTTCGTTATATCTTTGTAAGTGATGAGTCCGATCAATTTATTATCGCTGTCCACCACCGGCAGTTTTTCAATTTTATATTGTTGGAGAATTTCGGCGGCAGCTTCCAAATTGGTAGATTGATCGGTAGTAATTAACTTGTCTTTCGTCATGATGCTATCGATCGACAATTCCAGATCGCGTTGAAAGCGCAAGTCGCGGTTGGTCACGATGCCTACCAAATGGTTGGAATCATCCACAACCGGAATACCTCCGATTTTGTATTCGGCCATCAAGGCGAGGGCATCTCCGACTTTTTTTCCTCTTTTAATACTTACCGGATTGGAAATCATTCCGTTTTCCGCTCGTTTTACCGAACGCACTTGTTTGGCTTGTTCTTCGATACTCATATTTTTGTGAATAACACCAATACCGCCTTCGCGGGCAATGGCGATAGCCAATTTCGCTTCCGTTACCGTATCCATAGCGGCGGAAACCATCGGAACATTGAGGGAAATGTTTTTAGAAAACCGGGTAGTAAGATCGACATTGCGGGGCAATACTTCCGAGTAAGCGGGGATTAACAACACATCATCGAATGTTAATCCGTCTATAACGACTTTATCTGCAATAAATGACATAATGGAAATGCTTTTAAGATTTTATTGCCCGCAAATGTAGTTATTTTTTTTGAATTAACCGCCTAAAAAATCATAAAATTATTTTATCAATAAAAAAAACGGGCGTCCAACCCTGGAAACCCGCTCTCACATTTAATTTAAAGTAACAATAACAAGCCGGTAACTTTTCCCGACTTGTTATTATTACTTTAAATTAATCGCCTGTTCTGACGTATGTTTCTTCCAATTCATAACTCGTAGGAGCGATGAACCAGTATCTGACAGTAAAAGTGCGTGCATTAAGATCATACGAACTGGATACGATACCAACAGCACGGTTTGACCCGCTATAGACAAGTACGTCAAGACTACCATCCAATTTGTGTGTATATTGGGTGTAACCACTAAACCACTGACCTACTAATTGAGCTTCTACAATTCCGGGACCGGCAGTAGAAAGTTTAATGCCTGTTTCGTCATATTCTTCTTCTTCCGAACCTGCGCCACCACCTACATACCAGTGATAATGGACGTTGTATGTTCCTTGCCAAGGACTTTTAACCGGAAGCGTATAAACGCCTGCCGAGTAATTGCCGCTGATTGTTCCACCGGTCGAACTAACGATTTTAACGCCCAAAGCATACGATTTAGTCAAATCGAAAAGTTTGGGTTTCACTTTGATGAGATAAATAGCCGTTTTCTGACCTTTCGGAATGGTTACGACATTCGAAGCAGGCAAGTCATAAAAAGCTGTCGGCAAAGCCAAATTGGAACTACCTGCTGCAACGATGGCGTCATCGATTGCTATTGTAACCTCAACATCTTTGGGTGCTCCTTTTGCACCGGTGTAATTGACAATAACCGGCACATCAAAGGAATCTTCCACTTCAATGGTGGTTGATCGAATGGCATAAGGCGTAGAAGAGGTTCTTGCCGCGAGAGACAATTCCACAATTCCGGCCGGGCCGCCATCTGGTTCAAATACAGGGTCTTCGTCTAAACAAGAACTTAGACTCGTTATTGCTAAAAGCGCAAGTGCGTAATATTTGAAATATTTTTTCATTTTCTTTAATTTTTTGAAAGTTAATAAATAAATTAGTCTTTATCCCAAAATACGCGATCCTGGAATGGATTTCTCGTTGCGGGAACGTTATCGCCATTCAAATTAATTTCGGATTGCGGATAAACCAATTTCACCGGCAATTTGTCGTGATGTGTAGAATTGGATTGGATTGAAACAAAAGATTTATAGGGATCTATCGGGTTATCATTGACGATAATCGGATAAGCTGTTCTGCGAAATTCGTTCCATGCCTCATTAGAGTTGATCAGGTTCAAAGCAATGTATTTTTGTGTAATAATCGCTTCCAATTTTTGAGCCGTTGTGGTAGCCAAATCAAAATTAACCAAGTAATTGCTGGAATTATCCGCCTTATAAGCGGCTACCTCAGCAGTTACAGAGGGTACGGTTGTAGATACTCCACTAATAGCCAAATAACCGAATGAAGCTTCAATTCCCTTGTTGAAATTACTTACAGCATCTCCATCCAATACGTGACCGTTTAATGCAGCTTCAGCCAACAAAAAATAAATTTCTGCCGACAAGAAGAAAGGAGCCGGCGCCGATTGACTTTTCAAAAGTCCCTTTGCATCTGTTCTACTACCTGCTGCACCCAGGTACCATATATAAGTGGGTGATTGAGGATGATCGGGGTGGCCACTGGCTTCCTGGCCTAACTGACCAGCCGGAACATTGGGAAAACCTTTATAAATCAAAGAACCACGGAAATTATCGGTTAATTTTTTTCCATCATAGAAAGAAAGCACATACCGGGACGGAATATAATAGCGGGATGCTTGAGTTGGCGTAGGCGAAGAACCGGCAGCACCACTGTGATAAGTATTCCACAAGGGGGTTTGCCGACTGGTAGCATTATATCCCGGATTAACCAATACATTTTCTTTTAAGAAACCATCACTGGAAAATTTACCGAAAGCCTCTTTGACAAAAGAATCAATTTCTGAACCCTCTGCGCGAATCAACAAGCGCAGTTTGAGGTTATTGGCAAACTTAATCCATTTGTTGATGTCTCCCTCAAAAACAGGATCTCCATTGGCTGTTACAGCAGAAACACCGCCACCGCCTACTTTGGCTTGGTTTTCTTTCAAGGAAGCAATGGCTGCGTCTATATCTACTATCAAAGCTTTATAGATATCAGCGCCCTTGTCATATTTGGGCAGATAATTTCCGGCTCCACCTTGCAGACTTTCCGTGTAGGGAACATCTCCGTAGGCATCTACCAATAATTGATAGCCATAAGCTTTCAAGATACGACTAATACCCCCATAAAGTGCATATTTGGGATTAACTTCCGCTTTATTGATAACGGCATTGAATTGCCGTAAATGGGCGAATACTTCCGTCCAGTTGGCGGTATTCGATGAAGCATTCAAGTTGTAGGTGTAAGTATCGCCAAATCCGGAAACGCCACTACCGGGCAGTTGAAATCCAATCCAATAGCCGGCAGAAGCATAACCGTAATAATATATCTGGGTGTATGCGAGAGAGGCAACAGCGGCCGGCAAGGTTAAATCGGGCGTTACAACCGATCCGGTAGCTGAGTTGGGGTTATCATTGATGTCCAAATCGCAAGCGCTAAACCCAATGGCAAAGAACAAGACAGCCAATAATTCTATTTTTATAAAATACTTTTTCATATATAAATCTGTTTTTTTTATTGATTAAAATGTTATCGATAAAGTACCTCCGAAATAACGGGTGGGAGGCGTAGTCGTTAAAGTAGAAACACCAATGGCGTTGTTGTCGTTTGCACTGTAGTCCGGATCAGTGTACTCATTCGATTTAGGCACCCAAAGGAATAAGTTACGTCCTTGTAAGCTAAAGCTTGCTGCCTGTATCACATTGTATGTCGCCTTACGTAAGAAGGAAGACGGCAAATCGTATGTCAGCGCTACTTCGCGCCATTTCCAATAATCACCCGAATAAACGTAGTTGCTGGAGCGACTGCGGTTGTAGGTACCACTGGTCCAGAAACCGACACCACCATCTGAGATAGTTATATTATTGTTGGCCTCATATTTTCCATCAACCAATACAGCCGAATTGGGGAATACGAAACGTTCACGATTGTAGTAGGCTGACCGGGCAGAAGCGCCCGCGAAGTCCATGTTAGTACCCATAGAGATAGAAGCATAAGAATATCCACCACGGTATTCCACCACGCTGCTTAAAGAAACGTTTTTGTATTTAACATTGAAATCTAAGCCTACACGATATTTTGGGATGGTATTTCCTTGAATTTTCGTCTCGGAAGAGGCGGAAGGATAACCTGTATTTTTATCCACAATTACTTTACCTACCAACGACTTATCTGGATAGTCATCCGGTACGCGATTATAATCGGAGACGATAATTACGTTTATCGGTTGCCCTACTTGTGCAAAAACAACACTGCTACCATTTACACCGATTCTATCGACCATCAACTCTTTTAATACGTTTTCATTGTGGGTGAAATTACCCCCAAAACTTACAGTCCAATCCCGGGTATGAACCGGATTTAATCTTAATGAAGCTTCAATTCCTTTATTGGTTACTTCTCCCGAATTAAGTAATAAATTAGAATATCCTGTAGAAGTCGCAACGGAGGCAGAAATAGCCTCTCCTGTTGTGCTGGTAGCATAATAGGTAAATTGCAATTCGGCAAATCTGTTATTAATCCAAAATTCAGTACCAAATTCATAACCTGTCGTAATTTCCGGTTTCAGATTATTGGAAACCAAGGTTCCTGATTCTGTGAAATAGGTGCCGCCCTTATTCCAACCGGTTGATGAATCATAAATTGCAGAAAGGGCATAGGGATTGATGTTTACGTTACCCGTTTTAGACCAAGCTGCACGTAATTTCCAATAATCCAAGAAATTACTTTCATTTAACGATGCGATAGCATCTGAAGGAATGAAAGAAACATCGACAGACGGATAGAAGTACGATTGATTTTCTTTGGACAATACGGAAGTCCAGTCATTTCTTCCTGTCACATGCAAGAATGCATAATTTTTGTAGCCGGCCAAGAAGTCCGCCCAAACACCGTAATTTCTGGAATGAATAGTAGTTGCACCTGTATTAGTGTTTACATCACCGCTTCGGTTGCCTATATTATACAAATAAGGAATAACCAAACCGCTCGCCCCCACATTGGAAGATTTCTCGTTTTTATTTACATTGGATCCGCCCAAAATAAGATTCAAAGAAATATCGTTAAAATCATGTTTTGCAGACAATTGAAAATCCTGATTGAGACGATAATAATTGGTTGATCCATCATATATAGAACCGGCCAAATTGGCTTTCTTATGTACACTCAAACCCCAGTCGGTGTAAGTATATTTGGGATCCCACTGATGGGTTTGGTAATACCGGTTGGTAAGAGAAGCACGGTATAATACTGATAACCAAGAAGTAATATCATATTTTATTTCTGCATTACCTGTCAGATAAGTATTTTTTGTATCCTGACGAAATTCTCCGGCCATATAATATGGGTTTTCATACCAAGGATTGAACCAGCCTTCGAGGTCTGCCCATTTGTCGTTTTTATAATCTTTATAATTCTTGATAGGAATATTCGCCGGAACTTGTATGAGGTTTTCATAAATATCGGACGTAGCGGTACTGGTATCGTAGTTGTTTTCCAAATAACTCACACTGTAAGACACATTCAAATTCGGCAACAGTTTTTGGGTATTGTTCAATCGAATGGATATCCGGTTGTATTTGTCAAACGGTGTTGTGCCTTTTACGTCCAAATATCCGGCAGATATATAAGTGGTTGAATTGTCGGTGCCGGAACGCAAGGAAAAATCTGTTTGGTTTTGCAAGCCGGTTTCCCAGAATTTTTTCCGGTCGTCCAAAGACACATACGGAGTATATTGTTGTTCGCCGTTTGCCAGCGGATTTCCTAATTCCCTCAATGTGCCATCGAAAGCAGGACCGTATTGTTGGTTTTCCTGACGGTCAAATACTTGAGCATCTGCCGTCGTACCTTGTCCGAAAGTGTTTTGCATTTTTGGAAAGAAACTGATTTGTTCAGCCATAAGGCTATGACTTAAAGTAATTTTGGGTTTGCCTTTCAAACCTTTTTTTGTGGTAATAATTAACACACCGTTGGAGGCTTCCGAACCATAAAGGGTTGCACCCGATGCACCGTTCAATACTTGAATGTTTTCAATATCTTGCGGGTTCAAGTTGCCCAATAGGAGACTGTTAACAATGGCGCCATCCACTACAATCAAGGCTGTGTTATCTCCATTGATAGAGCGGTTACCCCGCAATACCAAGCGAAAGGTGGGGTTCACACCACTGGAAATGGCATTTACCTGCAAGCCCGGAACTCTAGCGGTCAATCCGGCGGCAATGTTAGCCGATTTACCAGCGGTTAATTCGGCAGCCGTTACTTGCGTTGTAGCAAACCCCGGCTGTCTGGGGGTTCTAACGATACCTCCGGCAGTAGTAATGACTACTTCATCCAATTGAATTGTCGAATTCAAAACAACATCATATACATCCTTATTTTCGGTTACATTAATAGTTAATGCCTCATAACCGAGATATTGAAATTTCAACTGGGCAGTTCTGCCCGTAATTGTAATGGTGTAATTTCCATTTGCATCGGATGAGGTACCATTGCTTCCTCCTACCTGTGAAACAAACACGCCCCCTAAAGCACTATCGTCATCGGAAGCGGTTATCTTTCCTTTTATCTGCCGCGTTTGCGCAGCGGCAGCAAGTGTAAATAAACAAAGTATAATTGTTAAAATGTTTTTTTTCATTTGAATTCTTCTTTTATTTGTTAAAAAATTGATATTTTATCATCGCGAATGGGAAATCAGCAACAGCACATTCGCTCGTGCATAGAAGAAGTCGGGGAACGCTGGTGTATAAATGTCGTCTTGACAAAAAGGATAAAGGGTATTAATCCTTTATCGTAAGATCTCAGGAACTTTATCCGGGACCTTGTTGATTTAACAATCTTTTCCATAACAATCATTTGTGTTACAAATTAATAATTTTGTGTATAATATATTTCATATTTTCTATTACTTATTGTAATTTAACTTTATACTTAAAATAACATAAATATTTCGCAAAGATAACACCAAATGCTAATGCCGCGCAATACCATAAATATGGTATTTTTTAAACTAAACGGCAAAATTTCTCAATTTTGGCTTATCAAAATGTTCGCATAAATTGTTTATATAATATCTAAATAATACCATTTCTATTAAAAAACGTTCTTTTTAAAACTATTTTTTAATATTAACAATCAAATAGATTTTTTGCAAATTTATTAATGTTTTTTAGAATAAAAAAACATTTAGTAATAAATTTTAAAATTAAAACAGAGGAAAGTTTATATATAGCTGTAAATCAGATAAATAAAATTTTAGACAACGGTTTACCGTCATTGGTACTAAGCCAACGAGGAACGAGGAGGCGCATGGAGACATCTACCGATAATCGTTAAACACTAATAGGGAAATTTGTCGTACACCCGGTTTAAGCAACACATCGATTTTAAATAGGTTAAAATTATATTTGTGAGTTATTTGAACAAGGAAAATGAGGCTCTGCATAAGGAGAATGCGGATAAAGCAAAAGCGGGCATCTACTCCGTTTCCTCCGCAAACCCCAAAATGTAGCCGTTATTGTCTTTGAGGTAAAATTCCTTGATGCCGTACCACGTCAGTTTTATTTCAGACAATTCTACGTCTTTGTTTTTCAAGTCGTTGTAAAAACATTCAATGCCTTTGCCCTGCATAAAAAACGATGCGCTTGCGCCGATAGCCGTCTTGTTGGCAAGAATTACGTCTTCGCGGAAACTGTCCTCGCGTTGAAACATTAATTCGGCGCCGTCTTTTTTCATCATTGCGTAAACATATTCTTTTTCGTTAACGAACTGCTCATCAATGCTGTCTTGCGTTTCCGGAACTGCCATTACCAACTCGAAACCTAATTTTCCGTTGTAGAAATCAACGGTTTTTCTAATGTCTGCTACTGCCAAATTTGGTGTTAATTTACTTATTTTCATATTATTATAAATTTAGTGTACTTCATTCTGTTGTAATTTTTTGTAAAAGTACAACGTAATCGCGGAATGGTTTGTGTAAAAAATCGACTTTTTTATTTGAAATAAGAAGGCGCTTCGCCACTAAAGGCTTTGAAATCTTTAATCAAATGCGTATGGTCGTAATAACCGCAATTGACGGCAACTGTCAATAAATCATTTTTTTTTGTATTTTTCAAACATTTCAAGGCATTTTTGAAACGCACAATTTTGGAAAAAGTTTTAGGACTAATGCCAATCGCCGCCCTGAATTTCCGTTCGAAATGCCGCTGACACAGACAAACTTCCGATGCTATTTCAACAGGCGAAATTTGCCCTTTTGCCAAATAAATCAAGTCAACGGCACGAACAATTTGTTTTTCAACCTGATACAGGCATGGTAATTTGGAAATCAAATAATTATCAACGTGGCAAACCACATCTTCCACAGTGTGCTTTTGCTGCAAAACTTCAAAAAAATGCCTGTCCAAAAGCGTTTCAACTAAAGTTGCATCAAGCCTGTAATTTGTAAATTCCTCAACGGAAACGCGGGTGAAGGCAGAAATTCCCGCAGGGCGAAAACGAATACCGAACATACGCACATTGCCCGAAAACACAAGGTTGAGGGCTGCGGTCATAGTCCCTACGATTTCGACAGAGTTATCGTTTCCTGCATCATCGTCAAACGTGAAAACAATATCTGCGCAACCATCGGGCAGCACCTTAAACGGCGTTGCTTTTTCTAAAAAACCTACTGTAATCCAATAAGTTTCAACAAAAGGTGTTAATCGTATGTCGGGCTTATATTCGTGATACATTTCGCCCTCAAAAGTACGGAAATATTTTAAAATGGCAAAACACTAATAAAATTGATTTGTATTGATTATATTTGCATAAAATTTAGAATTAAAAAAATTAAAATTATTATGCAAGACATTTATTCTCAACTAATTTCTAAATCGTTGGCGGTTCCCGAACAGCGAATCGCCAAAACCATTGAACTACTTGACGAAGGAGCGACTATTCCGTTTATCAGCCGGTACCGGAAAGAAGTTACCGGCGGATTGGATGAAGTGCAAATCGGAGATATCAAACAACTATACGAGAAACTGAAGGAACTGAGCAAACGCAAGGAAACGATTCTCAATTCCATCGAGGAACAAGGCAAATTGACTCCCGAACTGAAAACGCGCATCGAAAATTCCTGGGACAGTACGGAATTGGAAGATATTTACCTGCCTTATAAACCCAAAAAACAGACCAAAGCGGAAATCGCCCGCAAAAAAGGATTAGAGCCTTTGGCCAAAATTCTGATGGCGCAAAACGAACAGGAAGTGCGCACGAGAGCCGAACGGTTTATCAATAAAGACGTTAAAACCGTAGCAGAAGCCTTGCAAGGCGCCCGCGACATCATCGCCGAATGGGTCAACGAAAACGAAGCCGCCCGCAACAGCATCCGAAATATTTTCCAACGGGAAGCCGTGATTACATCCAAAGTCATCAAAGGCAAGGAAGAGGAAGGCGCTAAATTCCGGGATTATTTCGAGTTTAGCGAACCGCTCTCCAAATGCTCTTCACACAGACTGTTGGCTATGCGTCGAGGAGAATCGGAAGGCATCCTGCGGGTATCCATTTCTCCGGACGACGAACACAGTTTGGAAACGCTAAACCGACGGTTTGTGAAAGGAAAAACGACGGCGTCCGAACAAGTAGAAATCGCTGTCAAAGACAGTTATAAACGACTGCTGAAACCGTCTATTGAAACGGAATATGCCGCACTCTCCAAAGAAAAAGCGGATGCGCAAGCCATTAAAGTGTTTGCCGAAAACCTGCGCCAATTGCTCTTGGCTCCACCCTTGGGACAGAAACGGGTTTTGGGAATTGACCCCGGATTCCGCACCGGTTGCAAAGTGGTTTGCTTGGACGCCCAAGGCAAACTCGTCCATAATGAAACGATTTATCCGCATCCACCCCAAAACGACAAGGCCAAAGCGGGCATGAAAATCACTTCATTGGTCAGCGCTTACTCCATCGATGCTATCGCTATCGGGAATGGGACTGCCGGCCGGGAAACCGAACAATTTATTACCAATTTGCGATACGACCGGAAATTGCAGGTATTCGTAGTCAGTGAAGACGGCGCCTCTGTTTATTCGGCTTCCAAAACAGCCAGAGACGAATTTCCGGAATATGATGTAACCGTTCGCGGCGCCGTCAGTATCGGCCGACGATTGATGGATCCTTTGGCGGAATTGGTAAAGATTGACCCGAAATCGATTGGGGTTGGGCAATACCAGCACGACGTGAACCCAAGCGAACTGAAAAATTCCTTAGACCAGACCGTGGAAAATTGTGTCAACTTAGTGGGCGTTAATTTGAATACTGCCAGTAAGCATTTGTTGACCTATATTTCAGGATTAGGCCCCACTTTGGCACAAAACATTGTGGATTACCGCACCAAAAACGGCCCGTTCAAGTCGCGGAAAGAACTGTTGAAAGTTGCCCGTTTGGGCGAGAAAGCCTTTGAACAGGCGGCTGGTTTCCTTCGTATTCCCGATGCGGAAAATCCTTTGGACAATTCGGCGGTGCATCCCGAAAGCTACCACATTGTCGAATCAATGGCCAAAGATTTGAATTGCCAAGTCAGTGATTTAGTCCGAGACAAAACGATTAAGAGCAAAATCTCGTTGGAGAAATACCTTTCTGAAAAAACCGGTATGCCCACGCTGCTCGACATTCTGGCAGAATTAGACAAGCCCGGACGCGATCCGCGCCAGGGCATTCAAGTCTTTGAGTTTGATCAGAATGTACGAACCATCCGCGATTTGCGGGAAGGCCGGATTCTTCCGGGAATCGTCAGCAACATTACCAATTTCGGATGCTTTGTCGATATAGGCATCAAAGAAAAAGGCTTAGTCCATATTTCCAATATGGCCGACAAATTTGTGTCCGACCCCACCACCATTGTTTCCATTCATCAACACATTCAAGTCAAGGTGTTGAGCATAGATTTGGAACGGGGACGGATACAATTAAGCCTAAATTTTTAGTTATTCTTCAACAGGAACTTCGTCTTGCGGAACCGGAGTTGAGAAAGGCGCTACGGTGTTTGGATCAGTAGCTGGAACCGTATTCAGGATTTCATCCTTGATTTCGGATTCTGTAGAAACCTGATTGTGAGGAATAAAGATGGAAGCGAAAATACATGTCACAACCACAAAACCCGCCAAACACCAAGTTGCTTTCTCCAAAAAATCGGTTGTTTTGCGAACGCCCATTACTTGGTTGGATGAAGAAAATCCAGCGGCCAAACCGCCACCTTTTGAATTTTGAATTACGACAACGAATACCAAAAATAATGATGCAATTACAATTAAAATAGATATAAATACGTACATTTTTTTTTATTATTTTTTTGTGTTAATAATCAACTTTTCCAAAAATCGAATTTGGTCTGCAAAGTAACGACTTTTTTCCGGATAAATCAAATTTAATTTGCGTATAATTACCAAAGCACGGTCATATTTTTTCTGTTTGAGGTATATTTTGGCTAAAGTTTCGGAAAAAAGGTTATTTTCATCTACTGTATCCAAATCCGGGACCAAATGCGTTTCGCTTTTTTCCGGTTCTTTCAAATGAAGTTTTACCGGCGTTATTTTATCTTTATTTAAAAATTTATCAATGACTTCCTGGTGCTGCATCGGAGGCGCTTCCGGGATTTCCGTTCCGGTTTCTCCCGAAAGATAATAGGATATATAATCGGTGGTAATCGCCGGATGTTCCATTGGAGGCTGCCTGTTTTTGTCCGTCAAAAACAATTCAATCAAGTCGAAAGACGAACCGGTTTCGGGCGCTTCTTTCTTTTCCGATTTTTCAATAAATTCAGGAGCAAAATATTGATTTTCAACCAAATAAAAAATCTTTTTCCGATCGTTCAAATAAGCGGCAGTCTTCCTTAATTCAACCGAAAAGTGGGTATCTTGCAGTTCCAAAAAATTGAGCGTGTACAACAAATGCGCTGCCGGGAAATATGGATATTCCGCAACCACCTCAGACAAACGCGATAAAGTGTCGCTATTATACACCGCTTGCCCGGTCATCAATCCGATGAGTTCTTCCGTCTGCATGGATTACCAATTAGCTACCGTTGCATTGTAAATTAGATCAACCAATTCGTCTATAATCAGTTTCATAAGTTCATCTTGAACATCATCCAACGAACGGGCACTGTCAAATTCCTTGAAAGCGGAAAATGATTGATCTACGTCCTTGCCGGTTTCTTTGTTATTGACATATTGTACGCGAACCGAAACCGTCAAACGGGTTTGAGAAGAATAGGCATCTTCTTTTACCGCCATACCTTGCACTTGAAACGAAGTAATTTCGCCTTCTATTTCAATATCTCCCCCATTGGTAACTTCTTTCAAACGTGTTTGTTCGATGAATCGTTTCCGCAAAGCCAAATCAAACATTTGCGTCATTTGCGGATAAAAAGCCGTCCGGTTGGGAAATTCCGAGATACGAATGGTTTTTGTCATATCATAATTCACACTTCCGCCGGTTGGACCAAAGGAAATAACAGAACAAGCCGGGAAAAGACTTATTATACAAAGTACAATAAGTATCATTTTTTTATTCCAGCCCATATTCTTTGATTTTTCGGTATAACGTGCGTTCGGATATTTTCAAGTCCAATGCGGCATTCCGCCGTTTCCCTCTATGTCGTTCCAACGCTTTTTGAATCATGTCTTTTTCTACTTCTTCCAGCGAAAAAGTTTTTGGTTCGGTTTCTTTAATTTCTATTTCGGTTTCTTCATCGGAATATTCATCGGCATAAGGAACCGGCTCATCTTCCACAATTTCATCCGGAATATTGTTTTTTAGCAGGTGTTGAAACGTGACATGCGAATGGTCGGATTGGATTGGAGCGTTTCCGCTTTTCAATTCCGGAACCCTGTTTTTCAAATCATTGATGTCTTTCCGCATATCGAAAAGGATTTGATAGAGAATTTCCCGCTCATTATTAAAGAAATGACTGTCGGATTCCGAATGTGCTAAAACCGGCAATCCTACATCGGGATTAACCAAATAGGTTTTCAGTGTTTCGACCGATATTTCCCGGTCTTTTTCGATGATTGACATCCTTTCGGTAATATTCTTCAATTCGCGAATGTTTCCCGGCCAACGGTATTTCATTAAAACCGAGCGGGCTTCATCCGTCAAAAGGATGGCCGGCATCCGGTACTTTTCGGCAAAATCGCCGGCAAATTTCCGAAATAACAAAGGAATATCTTCTTTCCGGTCGCGCAGAGGCGGAATTATTACCGGAACGGTATTCAAACGATAATACAAATCTTCCCTGAATTTACCATTCCGAATCGCTTTCAATAAATCGACATTGGTTGCGGCGACAATCCGGACATCTGTTTTCTGCACTTTGGAGGAACCGACTTTGATAAATTCTCCGGATTCCAATACCCGCAACAAGCGCGCTTGCGTAGCCATGGGCAATTCACCGACTTCATCCAAGAAAATGGTGCCTTTGTCAGCTACATCAAAATAGCCTTTCCGATCGGCCAAAGCGCCTGTAAAAGAGCCTTTTTCGTGACCAAAAAGTTCCGAGTCGATGGTTCCTTCCGGAATGGCTCCGCAATTGACCGCTATGTAAGCGCCATGCTTGCGAATACTGTTTTGATGAATGATTTGGGGGAAAGCCTCCTTCCCCACCCCGCTTTCTCCGATAATCAACACGGATAAATCGGTGGGGGCAATTAACAAAGCCTTATCTATTTCCCGGTCTAACAAGGAGCTGTTTCCAATAATTCCGAACCGGTTTTTAATCAATTGTAAATCTACTTTTACCATTATCTGATGTTTGCAATACTGATGATGTCGGCGAAAACACCGGCAGCCGTAACGGCGGCTCCGGCTCCGTATCCTTTGATAATCATCGGGAACTCGTCGTATCGTTCCGTGGTTATCATGATGATGTTGTTGCTGCCTTCCAATTCGTAAAACGGATGGCTGCGATCCACTTCCTGTAATCCTACCCGGCATTTCCCGCGATCCATTTCAGCCACGAAACGGTAGCGTTTACCGTTGATTTCCAACTGTTTGCGTTTCTGTTCAAATTCGGCGTCCAATTCGGGTATGGATTCCCAAAAATCATCCAACGAACCGTTAAAATATTTATCGGGAATAAACAAATGTTTTTCCACATCCGACTGATTCACTTCACACCCCGCTTCACGGGAAATGATTACTAATTTCCGGATAACATCCGTTCCACTCAAATCAATCCGGGGATCCGGCTCTGAAAAGCGAGCTTCCTGAGCCATTTTAATTGCCTTACTCAAAGGAATTTCCTCAGAAATGGCGTTAAAAATATAATTTACTGTTCCCGACAAAACCGCTTGTAATTTCACAATTTTATCCCCGCTGTTTATCAGGGCGTTCATAGTGTTAATAATCGGTAATCCCGCGCCTACATTGGTTTCAAACAAAAATTTAACCCCTTTTTTGCGGGCGGTTTCCTTCAGGTGGTAATAATTTTCATATTCCGAAGAAGCGGCAATCTTATTGGCCGCTACAACAGAAATATTGTTTGACAGAAAATCGTCGTAAAGTTCTGCTATTTTTGGACTTGCCGTACAATCAACAAATACGGAGTTGAAAATATTCATTTTCAGAATCTCATCCCGAAGCAATTCCGGCGTAGTCGGTTGACCGTTGTTCCGCAATTCATCGAGGTAGGTATCCAAGTTGATTCCCTTTCTGTCCAGAATCATATTGTCCACATCGGCAATTCCAACAATGTTAATTTTCAAGCCGTTATGCTCTATCAACGTTTTTTGTTGCAGTTTGATTTGTTCCAACAGACTACTGCCTACCGTGCCGATTCCCGTCAGGAAAATATTCAAAACCTGGTATTCCGACAAAAAGAAAGAGTCGTGAATGGAGTTTAAGGCTTTCCGAAGGTAACGGCTATCAATGACGAAGGAAATATTGGTTTCGGATGCTCCTTGCGCACAAGCGATTACGCTGATTCCACTCCTACCCAGCGTTCCGAACAATTTACCGGCAATGCCCGGCGTTCGTTTCATATTTTCGCCAACAATCGCCACGGTTGCCAATCCGCTTTCCGATTTGATGTCGTTGATTTCGCCTTGCGCCAATTCCAATTTGAACTCTTCGGTCAGCACTTTCACGGATAATTCTTCGCTTTCGTTTTTCACGGCAAACGAAGTTGTATTTTCCGAAGATGCCTGAGAAACCATAAATACGCTGATTCCGGCTTTGGAAAGTGCGCGGAAAATCCGGTAATTAACGCCGATTACGCCTACCATTCCCAAGCCTTGCACGGTAATCAAACAAGTATCGGCAATAGAAGAAATTCCTTTGATGGATTTCCCTCCGTTTTTGTTATTTTTCGAAATATAGGTTCCTTGCGAGTCGGGATTGAAGGTATTCTTTATTAATATAGGTATGCTTTTGTGAAAAACCGGAAAAATCGTAGGCGGATAAATCACTTTAGCGCCGAAATTCGACAATTCCATGGCTTCGATATAACTCAAATCCTGAATGACGTAAGCGCTGGAAATAATTTTCGGGTCGGCGGTCATAAAACCATCTACATCCGTCCAAATTTCTAAAATATGGGCATCCAATGCTGCGGCTAAAATAGAGGCGGTGTAATCGGAACCGCCACGTCCCAGATTGCTGGTGTCGCCCGTACTTTCGTCTTGGGAAATAAAACCCGGAACCACCGAAATTTCAGGTAGTTCGGCAAAAATTTTCCGAATCAAGCGGTTCGTTACTTCAAAATCGACAATGTGTTTTTTGAATTGCTTCTCCGTCTTGATAAATTCGCGGGCGTCAAACAGTTGTGCGCCTGAAATCACATTAGATACAATCAGGGAACTCAATCTTTCCCCATAACTGACAATGATGTCGGAAGTTTTTTGGGACAAATCGCGAACCAAACAGACCCCTTTCAAAATGTTTTCCAATTCGTCCAACAGGGAAACCACTTGTTTCAACAGGTAATTCCGAATAGCCGGGTCAACAATAACCGCTTCGACCAATTCTATGTGACGGCTGACGATTTGGTTGTATTCTTTTTCGTAAGTATATTCGCCTTGAGCGGCCAACTTAGAGGTATTCAACAATTGGTCGGTTATTCCGCCCAATGCGGAAACCACCACTATCACAGGTTCTTGAACTGCCTCAACAATCGCTTTTACCTTTAAAATACTTTCTGCGGAACCTACGGATGTTCCGCCAAATTTCATTACTTTCACGTTCTTTCAATTAAAAATTACGCTTCTCCTACCGGGCCGATAATCGGCGGATTAAAGCCTCCGCCCAGTAATTTTATTTCTCCGTTTTGCGACTCATATTTTTTGATATTGTCTATCAAAGCCAACATCAACCTTTTGGCGTGTTCCGGCGTTAAAATAATCCGGGATTGCACTTTGGCTTTGGGAATGCCCGGCATCAAACGGACGAAATCCACCACAAACTCCGACGAAGAATGGGCGATAACCGCCAAATTGGAATAAATCCCTTGAGCAATCTCATCGGATAGCTCAATCTGGATATTGTTTTGCTGTTGCTGTTTTTCCATTGTTATAATTTTTTATGACAAGCTGTCATGTTTTAGACCACAAAAGTAGTGATAATAATTTAAATTTGATTATAAATACAAAGAAAATAGATTCCAAATAATAATTAACAAAAAAAATACCAAAATATTTGGTTATTATAAAAACGGGTGTACGACAAATCTCCCAATTAGTGTTTAACGATTATCAGGAGATGTCTCCATGCGCCTCCTCGTTCCTCGTTGGCTTAGTACCAATGACGAGTTTATGTAACACATTGATTATCAACGATAATTCGTCATCCATTTTTATCTAAAATATTTTATAAGAACTACCAATGACGAGTTTATGTAACACATTGATTATCAACGATAATTCGTCATCCATTTTTACCAATGACGAGTTTATGTAACACATTGATTATCAACGATAATTCGTCATCCATTTTTATCTAAAATATTTTATAAGAACTCGACATGACGATAAAACGTTGAGATATGGGTGGAAGGGGAAGAAACGGCGGCTTCGCCGCCGTTTCTTCCCCTTCCTTTCCCATTTTGCAGCCGCGTCATGTCGACCGAGCGCAGCGAGTGGAGACATCTCCTGATAATCGTTAAACACTAATTGGGAGATTTGTCGTACACCCTTATTTTATATTTTCAAAGTTTTTAGAATAACTCGCTCTTTGTCACAAAAATAATCTGTTAATTAGAGGTATATAAACAATATTATTAATTTTAAACACGTTATTCCCAATGTTAATGACTATAAATATGACGCCAACAGAAATTCGACACGGAAACTTGGACACGGGCAACATGCTATTCCATTGTCAACAATGCTTTTTCTACCAGTGAAAAAGGACGAGTTCGGGGAGAGAGTTTTGGCATCACTTTAATTATAGACTCCAATACAGGAAAGGTAATCGAAGTTAATTTTAATTTTCATAAAACAGATAAATATGCGACCATTCCGGTGTCTGTCTATCGCAAAGCAGATATATTTTGTAAAATTATATTGATATTATTTGTAAGTTTCAAAAGAAAGCAGTACTTTTGTGGGCTAAAATTCTTAAAGGGTTTATCAAGCGAAAGGAATTTGTCCTTTCCACCCCCGGAAATAACCTGTAAATTATAAACAGATGTACGTAATCGTAAACATTCAAGGTCAACAATTTAAAGTAGAAAAAGACCAGAAATTGTTTGTTCATCATTTAGATGGAGAAGCAGGCGCACAAGTGGAATTTGAAAAAGTTCTCTTGGCCGACAAAGATGGCAAAGTAACCGTGGGCGCTCCGGTCATTGAAGGCGCAAAAGTAGTGGCGGAAATCGTTAATCCTTTGGTAAAAGGAGATAAAGTATTGATTTTCCACAAAAAGAGAAGAAAAGGTTCCCGTAAATTAAACGGTCACCGTCAACAATTCTCTCAAATCGTGATTAAAGACATTCAAGCTTAATTCGTTAAAATCTTAGAAAAATGGCACATAAAAAAGGAGTCGGTAGTTCAAAGAACGGACGCGAATCGCACAGTAAACGGTTAGGCGTTAAAATTTTTGGTGGCGAAATCTGCAAAGCAGGAAACATTCTTATTCGCCAAAGAGGAACCCAACATCATCCGGGCATCAACGTAGGTATCGGCAGAGACCATACCCTGTATGCGCTTATCGATGGCACAGTAGTATTCAGAAAAAGAAAAGACGACAGGTCGTATGTTTCCATCGAACCGTTGGTAGAAGCATAATTATTTTTATATGAATTAATTAAAAGCATCCCAAAAACAGGATGCTTTTTTTTATTTTTAACACATCAATTTTTTTATTATCTTTGTCGTCTAAAACTTACAAATAATTATGCTTACACTCAAAGTCATTACGGAAAATACGCAGGAAGTGATAACGAAATTGGCAAAGAAACATTTCGATGCGCAAGCGATTATCTATGAAGCGCTTGATACGGATAAAAAGCGAAAAGCCTCACAGCAACACTTGGACAACAACTTGGCTGAATTGAACCAATTGTCGAAATCCATCGGACAATTGATGAAGGATGGCAACAAGGAAGCCGCAGAATCGGCGCGCCAAAAAGTAACCGCCATGAAAGACGGCAACAAACAGTTGGAAAGCGATATGAAAGCGGCGGAAGAAAAATTGGTCGAACTCCTTTGCCGGATTCCCAATCTCCCGAACGACGCCGTTCCCGAAGGCAAACATGCCGAGGACAATGTGATTGAAAAAACAGGCGGCGTGATTCCTGCTTTGTACAAAGGCGCCCTACCCCACTGGGAATTGGCGAAAAAATACGATTTGATTGATTTTGAATTGGGCGTAAAAATCTCCGGAGCCGGTTTCCCTGTTTACAAACAAAAAGGCGCCCGCTTGCAACGCGCTTTAATCAATTTCTTCTTGGACAATGCCCGTGAAGCCGGATACATCGAAATCCAACCCCCTTATGTAGTTAATGCGGATTCGGGTTATGGAACCGGAAATTTGCCCGATAAAGAAGGACAAATGTATCATTGTACGGTGGATGATTTGTACCTGATTCCAACGGCGGAAGTACCGGTTACCAATATTTACCGCGACATGATTTTAGATGAAAAAGATTTACCGATTAAAAATACGGCCTATTCGGCTTGTTTCCGCCGTGAAGCCGGTTCATACGGGAAAGACGTGCGCGGATTGAACCGTTTGCACCAATTCGACAAAGTAGAAATTGTCCGCATCGACAAACCGGAACATTCTTATGAATCTTTGCAGGAAATGGTCGATTATGTGCAATCGTTGGTGGATAAATTGGAATTGCCCTGGCGAATCCTTCGGCTTTGCGGCGGCGATATGAGTTTTACCTCTGCCCTGACTTTCGATTTTGAAGTGTATTCTGCGGCGCAGGAACGCTGGTTGGAAGTAAGTTCTGTTTCCAATTTTGAAAGCTATCAGGCGAATCGTTTGAAATGCCGTTACCGCGGGGAAGACAAGAAAACGCAACTGTGCCATACCCTAAACGGGAGCGCATTGGCTTTGCCGAGGATTGTTGCGGCGCTGTTGGAAAATCATCAAACGCCGGAAGGGATACGGATTCCGAAAACGCTGGTTCCTTATACCGGATTTGAGTGGATTGATTGAGGCGTAATGGAACGCGGATGACGCGGATTGGGCAGGGGCAACGCATTAAAACAGAACCTCATTTCCACCTTATTTCACAAAAAAAAACGCAAAAGAAGTTATTTTTTCAAGCGTTTGCCAATTCTTTTTTCAGAAATTGCGCAGTATATCCTTTCTTCGATTTTGCCAACTGTTCAGGCGTTCCGGCGAACAGGATTTCTCCGCCGCCTTTACCGCCTTCAGGCCCCATGTCGATAATGTAGTCGGCGCATTTGATAACGTCTAAGTTGTGTTCGATGATAATCATGGTATTACCCTTATCTACCAAACGGTTGATGACGTCGAGCAGGATTTTGATGTCATCGAAATGCAGTCCGGTAGTAGGTTCGTCGAGGATATAGAGGGTTTTTCCGGTATCGCGTTTGGCCAATTCTGCGGCCAATTTCACCCGTTGGCTTTCCCCGCCGGAGAGCGTGGTGGAGGATTGTCCCAATTTGATGTAGCCCAGACCGACATCCTGCAACACTTTAATTTTATTGTAAATATTCGACACATTCTCAAAAAATTCGACAGCCATGTTGATGGTCATATCCAATACGTCGGCGATGGATTTGCCTTTGTAGCGAACTTCCAGCGTTTCGCGGTTGTAACGTTTGCCGCGGCAATCTTCGCAGGGCGCCGTCACATCGGGCAGGAAATTCATTTCGATGGATTTGTAGCCGTTTCCGCCGCAGGTTTCGCAGCGTCCGCCGGCCACATTGAAGGAAAACCGGCCGGGTTTATATCCCCTGATTTTGGATTCGGGCATTTCCACAAACAAATTCCGGATATCGGAAAAAATACCGGTGTAAGTGGCCGGATTGGAGCGGGGCGTCCGTCCGATGGGCGATTGGTCAACATTGACTACTTTGTCGATAAATTCCAATCCTTCAATGGATTTGTAAGGTAAGGGGTCTTGAATGGAACGATACAATTGTTGGCTGATTAAAGGTTGCAGCGTATCGTTGATTAAGGACGATTTGCCGCTTCCCGAAACACCGGTGATGCAGATAAATTTCCCTAAGGGCAATTTGACGTTCACGCTTTTCAAGTTGTTTCCCACGGCGCCTTTCAGCACAATTTCACGACCGTTTCCTTCCCTGCGTTTTTGAGGTACGGGAATAGATGCTTTTCCGTTGATATAGGAAGAAGTCAAGGTGTCGGCCTTCCGCATTTCTTCCGGCGTTCCGGAAAAGACGATTTCCCCGCCTTTTCGTCCGGCGCGGGGGCCTAAATCCACCACATAGTCGGCGTTCAGCATCATGTCTTTGTCGTGTTCCACTACGATGACCGAATTGCCGGTGTCGCGCAGTTGTTTCAGAGAATCAATCAGGCGGAAATTATCGCGTTGGTGCAAACCGATGCTCGGTTCGTCCAAGATATAGAGGACGTTTACCAATTGCGAACCGATTTGCGTAGCCAGCCGGATGCGTTGACTTTCCCCGCCGGAAAGGCTTACCGACGAGCGTCCCAGCGAAAGGTATTCCAAGCCGACATCCAACAGAAATTGAATCCTTGAGCGGATTTCTTTCAGTATTTCTACGGCAATCAACTTTTGTTTTTCCAATAAATTACTTTGCTTTGTTTTGCCGCATGATAAAAGCAGGAAAGCAATGACGGTTATACATAAAAAATGTGTTTTCATACATGAATGTGTGTTTATGAATTTAAAATTATCCTCATGGTGTCTTCTCTTGATGAATAAAAGCTAAGAAAGTCTTTACCTTCGTTTTTACCCGGGGTAACATTTTCATGATATAAAGCATACATATCTGTACTTAATGGAATTAATTGCCATGGAGATGTATAGATATGCATATTTGCCCTATTTTTATTTTTAATTCTAATAAAATT
>BNXY01000005.1 GCA_025999935.1 Bacteroidia bacterium
TAATATGTAAAACTCTAAAAGATAAAGAAAATGAAAAATAAGTTGATTGCAGACATTAAAGAATCCATGAATCAAGTGCTTGATTCAAGTCAAATGGAGATTTTGGACGGTGTGTTGGTAAAGTGCTTGAACACAGTAAATGTTACGAATACGGAGATTGGGCAAGAGTGTTCCAATAAAGAGAATGCAAAGCTATTGGGCTTGTTTATTTCTTCCAAACGAGTGGAAGGTTGTTCAGAGAAAACCTTGAAGTATTACTTCGCAACGATAGATTATATGTTGCAGGCTGTAGGGAAAGGAATTGAGGATATTACAACGAATGATTTGCGTTTCTATTTGGCTAATTATCAAGAAACAAAGAAGTCGAGCAAGGTAACGATTGACAATATGCGACGTATCTTTTCGAGTTATTTCTCTTGGCTTGAAGACGAAGATTATATATTGAAAAGTCCTGTGAGGCGGATTCATAAAGTCAAAACGGGTAAACTTGTAAAAGAAACGCTTACGGATGAAAATTTAGAAGTATTGAGGGACAGTAGTTTGGATGTTAGGGATTTGGCTATGATAGATTTGCTTGCTTCAACAGGTATGCGCGTTGGCGAATTGGTCAAAATAAATAAAGTGGATATTGATTTTCACGAACGCGAATGTGTCGTTTTTGGCAAGGGGAATAGCGAACGGGAAGTGTATTTCGATGCGCGGACAAAAATCCATCTCAAACAATACTTGGATAGCCGCAAGGATGACAATCCGGCTTTGTTTGTATCGCTGTCGAAACCGCATAATCGCCTGTCTATTGGAGGAGTGGAAGTTCGATTGCGAAAATTGGGTGCTATTGCCAATATTACAAAAGTGCATCCGCACAAATTTCGGCGAACACTTGCTACTATGGCGATAGACAAAGGAATGCCTATTGAGCAGGTACAGAAATTGTTAGGACACGTAAAAATAGATACAACGATGCATTACGCGATGGTAAATCAAAGTAATGTGAAGATTGCGCATAGAAAATTTATAGGATAGAAATATAGGACAATGGAGTTAAATCGAACGTATAAAGAGGCAGTAAGAAACATCAAAGAAGCGATTCTGCGAAGTCAATATAAGGCAGCCTCTGCGGTCAATAAAGAACAATTATCGCTTTATTACGGCATAGGGAGATATGTTTCACAAAATTCACGAGACGGATTTTGGGGGACAGGCGCTATTGAGCAAATTTCAACGAACTTGCAAAAAGAGTTGCCTGGGTTAAGGGGATTTTCTGTTGCTAACATAAAAAAAATGCGCTATTTTTATGAAGAATGGCAGCCTGTCATAAATCGCTCACCGCTGGTGAGCGATTTACAACAAATTCGTCAGTCGGCAACTGACGAATTACAAATTGCAGAAAATGAGGTGAATACAAATCGTTCGCCAGCGGTGAGCGATTTAAACGTGAATGAAAATTTACTAATTGTGGCAATTCGCCAGCCGTTTGTTGGCGAATTTAACTCTGCTGAATTTTTACAGCTTGGTTTCACCCATCACATGGAAATTCTGTCTAAAGCAAAGACATTAAACGCACGACTATTTTACATTCATGAATGCGCCACCCGTTTTTGGAACAAATATACACTGATGGATTACCTGCGCAGCGATTTATACGGAAAGCGAGGTTCCATGCCCAATAATTTTACTCAAACCATACCCAATGCCAAGCAACTATTAAAAGCGGTTGCCTCTTTTAAAGACGAATATTTCTTGGACTATATCAATATAGAACAGATTGATGAAGCGGAAGAGGATTTGGACGAAAGGATGGTCGAACACGCCATTGTAGCCAATATCAAGAAGTTCATTCTGACTGTCGGAAATGATTTTACATTCGTTGGCAATCAGTACCGCATGGAAGTTGCCGGAGAAGAATTATTTATCGACCTTTTGTTTTTCAATCGGGAGTTGAATGCATTGGTGGCAATCGAATTAAAAACCGGTAAATTTAGAGCCGCCTATCTCGGACAACTGAATCTGTATCTGTCCGCATTGGACGAGCATGTTCGCAAGCCGCACGAAAATCCGTCTATCGGAATCATTTTATGCAAAGAAATGAATCATACTTTTGTGGAGTTTGCCGTGCGCGATTACAGCAAACCCATGGGTGTGGCTACTTATCGTACTTCCGAAGAAATGCCCGAAAAATGGCGCAAGTCGATGCCGGATATTGAGGAACTTAAAAAGTTGTTGTAGGTATGAGTAAACTATATGAAGTTGCAAATTATTCTGAATCAAGAATTAAAAGTAACAATATTTCTCTTGAAAATTATGTTACAACCGATAGTCTTCTTCAAAATAAGCAAGGAAGGATTCCCGCTAAAAATTTACCTCCACAATCCTGCACACTGATTGCTTATTATAAAAATGACATATTAATAGGGAATATCAGACCTTATTTGCAGAAAATATGGTTTGCCGATTCTGATAGAGGTAA
Organism: Bacteroidia bacterium; assembly: GCA_025999935.1. Classification (GTDB taxonomy): domain Bacteria; phylum Bacteroidota; class Bacteroidia; order Bacteroidales; family Azobacteroidaceae; genus Azobacteroides. The sequence continues at coordinate 2,468 of BNXY01000005.1, forward strand.
TTCTGCGGATGTTCTTACATTAGCGGTAAACAAAAATCATAATCCCAAATTTGTTTATTATGCCTTGTTGAGCGATTCCTTTTTTGAACACATGATGAATGGTTCAAAAGGAAGTAAAATGCCACGAGGGGATAAAAATCAGATATTGACTTATGATATTCCCGATTTTTCAATTGAACAAGAAAACAAAATCGCCTCTGTTTTATCTACTTTGGATGCTAAAATCGCGCTTAATCGTCAGCTAAATGATAATTTAGAAGCGATGGCGAAGACACTTTATGATTATTGGTTTGTGCAGAATGCTGATAAAAATTGGAGAAAATGTAAATTGTCGGAAATTGCAGAAGTAAACAGAGGGACAATGATTACAGAAAAACTGACAAAGGAGGGCAATATCAAAGTTGTAGCTGGCGGAGTCGATTTCAATTATTATCATTCAGAGTATAATAGAGAAAAAAATACAATAACAGTAAGTGGCTCTGGTGCAAATGCAGGTTTTGTTAATTTTTGGTATGAAAGGATTTTCGCTTCTGATTGCACAACGATAAGAGGCAAAGAAGATATTGATACTTTTCTGATTTATCAATTCTTAAAATCGCACCAAGAAATACTTTACCGGTCTGCAAAAGGTTCAGCTCAACCGCATGTTTATCCAAGTGACATAAAGGATTTACCGTTCTATGATATACCAAAAGAGGTCAAACAGAAAATTAGTCCCCTTTTTACAAAAATATATGAACAAATAGCATTAAATCTACAGCAAACTCAAGAACTCACGCAGCTACGCGATTGGCTTTTGCCCATGCTAATGAACGGACAGGTGTCGGTAAATTATCATTTAGCTTAGAGTTGAGAGCAATTTTTTTGTCAAGAATTGATAAAACAGAGGCGATTTGGTTTTGGATTGAAAGTTTTGGAATATGGATAGGAATTGATTTTAAACAATCTAATACCAATGTACACCTTTGTCCACTACCGCCTGCATTATTTTCAAAATATGTTTGCAAGTATTTTGTATGCAATAGATAATTAAGATAACGTCCATTTAGTTTTTCCTCAAAAGGTGTTATTAATGCTAAATGATAACCAAGCACAACATCTTGAAAATCATCTGCAATATATGCAGAATTGCCTATATCATCAGGCGTTTCGCTATCTTTTGTAATGGCAACTTGTCCTTTTTTGATTGAAAATTTTTCAAATTCATTTTCATTACAAGAAGCAATCATAAAAGAATCAGTCATGTCTTTTGTGATATTCCAATTATTGTAAACATCGGTATAATTGCATAGTTTTATCTGTTTTTCGTTGAGATTCGTCTTTTTATCAACATTACTCAACTTTACATCTGCAATTTCTTCTAATTTATATTCAATCATTTCGTAATTCATAAAGGTTTTTTAATTTCCCAGTGTCCGTTTTTGTCTGCCCCTTCGCGAGAAAGGATGCCGAGTGATTTTAGTTTTTTGATATTATTCTCTGTTGCAGTTGTAGATATATTAAGCAGTTTCGCAATTTCTACAATTGTAATATTCTGATTAGATTGAATAATATCTATCATTTTCAACTGATTTACACCCAACCTTACACCCAACTTTTTATCATTTACACCCAACGTTGCACCTAAGTTGTTCTGACCACTATTTACAAGGAACTTTTTACCGTTTACAAGGAACTTTTCTGTATTTACAGTATCATTTTCTACTTTTACAGTGCTATTATTATCCAAAGTATCATTCTGCGGTGCAACATACTGTATATGCAAATATCTGTTTTTCAATTCGTTGATTTCGCCGAACAGCACATTATCCAAAAAGCGCATTAGATATTCCTGTGTGGCATAGATTTTATTCTGAGTATCGTTATAATTTGCTCTTACAAGTGCATTGCGGAAATACCATGAATGTTGTGCAAACATATCGTTTTCTACTTCAAAACCGAAAGTGCGAAGGTATTTAATGGCAAAAACGGCGGTTGTGCGCGTGTTTCCCTCGCCAAAAACATGCGCCTGCCAGACGTTTGAAATAAATTTTGCAATGTGCTCCACCGTTTCACGTGGAGTTAATCCATTGTAATCGAACGCCTTTTCCTGATTGAAATCGTGTTCTAACGCATCACGCAAACGATAGGCGCTTGCATACATCACACTTTTGCCGTTCAACACCCATTCGTTCTTTGAAATATCATAATCGCGCACTTTCCCTGCAAACTTGTAAGTGCCACCAAACAGTCGCTTGTGAATATTGATAAATTCAATATACGAAAACGTGAACGTTTTCTCCCCCAACACTTCCGCTATACGAGCAGACACCTTATCTGCTTCTTCAGTGCGGTCGTCATCTGTAGAGACGGGGCGCGCCCCGTCTCTACGATAATAGGCATCAATACGGCTCTTTACCTCGTCTATGGTAATTTTGCCTTCAATATTTTCTTTGGCAGTTTCGATGAGGTAGGCGGAAGGTGTTAGACCATCCACTTGCTGCAAACCGATAGCCGTTTTCCAAATTTTGGTTTTCTCTACTCTGTCAGGCTCTCCCTGTCTTATGTATTCTTCAAAATCGTTCATAGTCCCAATCCCTCCAACTGTTTCATAATCTCTTTTTCCAATTCGGCACCTTCGGCAAACATAGCAGAAAGATTTTCTTTATAGCCTTTCATCTTTGCTTCAAATTCTTCGGGCGTAATATCCACATACTCAATCTTTATATCGAAGTATTGTCCGGCAGAAAGGGAGTAGTTTTTCTCTTTTATTTCATCGTAACTTACTACTACTGAAAAATCTTCAATTGCCTCTTTTGTGCGGAAAGCATCCACGATTTGCTGCTCTTCAAAATCGCGCAACAACGTTTTTTGATTTTTTCCTTCCTTAATGGTTTCGCCCAATTTGGAGGCATCCACGAGCGTACAGACGGGGCATACCCCGTCTCTACCATCATTGGTTTTGTCGATAAAAAGCACCGATACATTGGTGCCGGTCGTAGCAAATATATTGCTCGGCATTGATACTACGCCACGCAACATTTTTTCATCCACCAAACGTTCGCGGATTTTCTTTTCTATTCCGCTTTGTGCGGTAATAAACCCGGTTGGAACGACTATCGCTGCTTTGCCTTTTGCCGAAAGCGAAAAAATAATGTGCTGAATAAAAAGCAAATAAATCGCCATTTTATCCACATCTTTTTTAGGAATGTTGGGGACTCCCGCAAAGAACCGTTTTTTGTGAATATCGGCAGTGAGTTTGCTGTGATAATCGCTAAAATCAAGTTTGAAAGGCGGATTGGAAACGATATAATCGAATTTTCGCAATGTTCCGTCTAAATTATTTTTATGGTATGGAGCTGTGAGCGTATTTCCTTGAATAACATTCGGAATAGAATCTACCAAATTATTGAGTATCAAGTTTAACCGCAAGAGGTTTGATGATTTTTGGGAAATATCCTGTGAATATATTGAACAGTTTTTTTCGCCGATAGCGTGAGCAAGCGACATCAGTAACGAGCCGCTTCCTGCCGAAGGGTCGTAACAGGTAACGTTTTGCACTTCGCCATCCACCAAGATTGCCGCCATGATTTTTGCTACGGCGTGAGGCGTGTAGTATTCGGCATATTTTCCACCTCCGTCTTTGTTATAGTCGGAAATCATATACTCAAATATGGTGGAAAAGAAATCGAATTTTTGCACAAAGATTTCCTCAAAACTGAACTCTACCAACTTATTGATAATGGCTCGGCAAAAGTCATTTCGCTTGTCGGGATCGGAAATATAGTTGCTAATCGGCTCAAAAAGCGTTATTTTTGCGCCACCTTCTGTTTTTACGGAAAATACATCGTTGTTGTCATTGGCAATATCTCGCAGCGTGTCGTCGAAAGTCTTAGAAAAATCGCTGTCGTTTTGGTGGTTGAACAAATACGATAGAAAATGTTCGCGTTTGAACTTGGCACAGTTTGCACCGAGGCGCAGTTGCAACAGTTGAAAGTCGTTATCGTTGTAGTCGGCTAATTCATCCGTCCATTTTTCGTTGGCAGTGGCAAGTTTGTTGTCGATTTTTTTAGCTTCGTAACCAAATTTATCGTTCAAAAACTTGTAGAGAAACGACTGTGTTATGATTTTAAACTCATTGCCATCGTTGCCCAATCCGTAGGCGGCGCAAACTCCTTTCAATTGGTCAATAAGCACTTTTGTTTTTTCGGAATAATTTATTGTAGTCATATATTTTTTAATTCGTAATTCGTAATTTTTAATTGAACTTACGCAGCGTTTCCATAAAATTCATTGATATATTCTTCTGAAATACACTTGCTTATATTTACGATTGCCGTATAATCCAAATTAGGATTCAAACGGGAAAATCGGTTATATATTATCTTATTCAGTTCTCCTTTAAAATAACTTTCATTGTTAAGTATGTCATTTTTTCTCAACACAATATCATCTACATCACGTTTTACTTCAAGCAGAATTTCGTTAATCAACACATCTCCCCTGTCTTTCAACTCTCTTTCTTTCAGTCGCTTGTGAATGCGTGCATATTTTTTATCGTTGGTGTATTTTTCCTGCAACAAACGATTTCTACGGTTAAGTTCCTGAATCTGTTCATAAATCCGGTTAAGAGAGTCAATGTTCTCATTCATTACCTCTTGCGTTATTTCATCGAGGTTTTTCTTGTCGAAAACCTTTCTCAATGCCTCATAAAGGCTGACAAATTCGGGGTCTTTGGGGTCGAAATTGTGTTGAAATTCTTCGCGGGTAATTCTCAAAATATCTTTGAGTTTTCCGGCAAGCACCAATTCGTCTTCCTTGATTTTTCGGAACATAAAAATAATGTCTTCCATTGCCACATTGAGCAGATTGGTAGTGTCGGTGGCATTTTCCAATTGTTCCTTTTGGTTGAGCAGCGCCAAATGATTTTCGGTTTCGTTCAACAAGGCATTCACTTTTTGAAAGTCGAATTTGACCGCATCCAACAAATCAAAATCTCCCTGTACGCGGATAATATTGTAAAGTTCACGAGCCGACTGCAAAGCATTTTTGAGTTCAAGAATAATCTTTCGGTCGGAAATTTCGCTAATTTGTTTCGAGAAAATCTCTGCATTGTCGGTGTTGTATTGCCAAAGAATTTCCTTGATGCTGTTGATTTCGGCTGCAATTTCTTCCGGCTTTTTAAATAAATTATCGTAATATTGTAAATCATCTCCAAGTTCGTTTTGCAGTTCGTCGAAATAAGCGCGATTGGTTTTGTCAAATTCCTTGCTAATATCAGCAAAATCGACTACATATCCGTATTTGTGTTTTTTGTATGGACGATTTACGCGCGTGAGCGTTTGCAACAAATTATGGTCTTTGATAACCCGTCCGAGATACAGTTTTTTCAATCGGTGTGCATCAAAACCCGTAAGCAACATATTGTAAACAAATAGAATATCAACAGTTCCATGTTTGAAATTTGTTGTTTTTGCTTTACGGTCATCTTTAGTTCCCTCATCATGCAGGATTAGAGCAGCAGAAAATGTGTCTGCAAGTTTCATGCTTGTTTTCGGCTCAGCAGCCAATGAATACTCGTATTGGTCGCCAATCTTGTTAATCTCTTTAATCTTATTAAAGCCTGTGCTGAGCGAAGCCGAAGTATCACGGTTCAGACAACATTCATACATCATTCTTGCCTGTGCACTACTATCACACACCACCATTGCCCCGATAGTATCATCGCCCAACCGAGTGCGCGATTTCAACAAATCTTCAATAATATAATCGAGCATCGGCTCGACAAAATTCTTGTGAGCATATACCTGTTCACGTTTAATGTCGCGTTGCAAGACCTGAATATTTTCGAGTGTTTTTTTGAGTTTTGCCTTGTAAGTTGTTTCAATTTCTTCACGGATAAGCCGCAACGTGTAACCATCAGCAATAGAAGAATTGTAATAGTATTTGTGAATATAATCGCCGAATATGTCCCGCGATTTCCGGTCGTTTCTAATCAAAGGCGTTCCGGTAAGTCCGATAAAAACAGCCTCTTTGTCGGCATTGAGCAGATTGGCAAGAAAACTGCCGGTAGGATTGTAACTGCGGTGCACTTCGTCGAGAAAGAAAATGCGCTGCACGTTGAGATTGTAGTTGTTGCTGCGTGTTGCATGCGAATCATCCTTGAATTTCTGAATATTGACGACTGTCATTTCTGGTTTTCCGCTGTCGTTGTCAAGTACAGCTTGTTGTGCGATACTATCTTTAAATCCCTCTTTTGATTGCACTTGTTTTACGGTCAGTCCACGATTTTCAAATTCGGAAGTAGCTTGTTCCGCTAAATCAATCCGATCTACCACGAAATAAAATTTCGGAACGATATTCTTCTTCTTGTAATAATCAATCAAATAACGCACATTGTAATATGCCAATGCCGTTTTACCGCTGCCTTGTGTGTGCCAAATGATACCTTTTTTAATGCCGCTTTCCAACGTTCTTTCAATTGCTTTCGTAGCAAAGAATTGCGGATAGCGCATGATGTGCTTTTCCCAGCCTATACTCGTATGCACGTATGCAATGCCATAGAGCAGGAAATCGCGAAGCCGTGATTTTGAAAACAACGAAGTCAAAACTCGATTGGTAGGCGACGTACCGTTAAGATTTTCAGCAAATTCGGGCGACGATTTTATCACTACATTATTGGTATCTTTCAAAACAAAATGCACATCATTTTCATTCAAATCATCAAGCGGAAAACCGGCATAATCGTCCTCCTCTCTGAAAAAGTTGAATTTTGCCTCTTGGTAAGACGAGGCGGCATAATAAGCCCCTTGCAATGGCTCAACAGTATCGTTTCGGTCATATTCCATATTGTTGGAAAACACCAAAAATTGGCTCATATTGATAAATCTCCGAAATTTAGTATTGCGAAAACGTTTCTTCATTCGTTCTCTTTCGGCTAAAATTCCATCGCGATTGTTCGGCTTTTTCACTTCAATAAACGCCAAAGGCATTCCATTGATTAACAACGTAATATCGGGACGAAATTCTTCATTATCTTTTATACAAGATAATTCTGTAACCACGTGAAAGCTATTGTTTTGAAAATTCTCGAAGTCAATATACTTTATTCGTGGCGTAGGCGAAGTAAGCATTTCATAAAATCGTTTTCCCAAATCTTCATTATCCAATGCCATTGAGACATCCATAAAAGCATCATTCAACCCTCTTTCCGTAATATCAGGATTCAGGCGTTTCAAACTTTCGTTGAAAATATCCGTAAAGATATTGGTGGATTTATCCCACACGCTTTGCGAAAGGGACAGATATTGATACCCTAACCTGATGAGGTACAGGATAGCCGGAATTTTCACTCTGGAGTTTTCATTGAAGGTATTCATATTGCTCATTTTAAAATTGAGTATAATGTTTTTAAATATCTTCTGTTTTTAAGTACATTTCAAAATCTGATTTAATAGTGGCTGGTTGTAACTTCTCAATATCCTCATTTTTGAGTTCTGTATGATTGAGAAGAAATACAATGATATTGTACGAAATAGGTATATGCAATTTTGATAATGCAATTTGTTCTAAAAATCCCGCCCGATCAGTTCTAAAAATTCTTTTTGCTAAATCATTGCTATTATTTAAAATAGTACAAATAGTTTCGTCTAATGGCTCTTTGCTAAATTTAAGTCTAAACTTTGTCCTTAACATCGCCTCCCAATTGTGCTTTTTATAGTGCTGATAGGATAAATCATCAAACAAGGATTTTAATACTTTATCGCTGGTTTCCAAAGTAGCATAAATTCCGTTTAACATTCGTTCTTCTTCTATAAAATCATCCCAATCTGATTGGCACTTATATCTCAAGACATGGTCTATTTCATGCCAACCTTCTGATAATGTTGTTCTAAACTGAATTTCAAAGGTGTTATCTATCAATGCATATACATCGTCTTTTTGAGAAAAAACTACTTCTCTTAATGTTATAGAATCTTCGTGGGTCATGCGACAAACGAGATTTTTATGTACAGGTTCAAAAACTTTGAAATTTTTCTTATCAATATGGTCGTTTGCTTCACTCACTTTCTCGTACTTACGTTCAAAAATATCCCATAGAAGTTTAACATCTTCTATAAAATATGTTGTAATTCTTATACCACAAATATCTTGTACCTTTTTTCCGTCTTTGCTATACCCCTTTCCCTCTTTTTCTTTCCTCTCAATTTTCCCTTTTAAAGATGCAATGTCCTTGATTCTTGTATGTACTCTACAATGAATGCCAATTCTATCTATTTCAGATAAAATTTCTGATTGGATATTTCTAAGAATATTTTTTAATCCTGGATTATTGTTCATAACTGTATTTATGATTAAAATATGTTATACCTTCTCTTTGAATAAAGCATGTATTTCCATTAATTACAATATATGAATTTTTCTTTAATGAATTTATCGCTTTTTCAATTTCCCTCATATTTACACCAGATTCTTTTAACGAATCTTTTATTGTTGATAATCGTTTCATAGAATTAACTTTTGAAGCGCTTTTTATGAAATTCTTCAAAAATAATTCTTCGGCATCAACTTGAGTTACCTGCTGCTCTTCGTGTTCATACAATTGGCTGCCAAAATCGTTATTTGATTCACAACCTGTAATATACATATTAAATTCTTTGTAACATGAATCTACAGTCCATTGACAATCATAAAATTTGCAATTAATAAATCCTGAGCTATTAAAAGTGTGTTTGTCAAATGTACAACTAAAAAATTTACAGTTGCTGAATATTGAGTGATTAAATTGGCTATTCTTTATAAATTTTATGTCATTAAACGATATGTCTTCAATAAGAATATCAGAGTAATTTTCTATAAAATCATTTTTTAAATATAAATCCCGGTAAAATAGAAATTTATCATCGTATGGGAATTTATTATCATTCAATATTGTCCAAAGAGATTCTCGCCTTTTTTCCGGTTGAACTTTAAATGCAGAAATAGCCAAAAATGCAAATTCTTGAGTTATTATTTTGGTAAAATCTTTAATATGTGTTTGGTATTTTTCTTCAATTAAATTTCTACCTATCAAAATGCCTAAAATAAACTCATTTATAAAACCTATATTATCATGCTGTTTTCTGTCTAATAGAGCGTGATTGGATAAAGTATCTGCTAATTCATCATGTGTTGGTTTTGGTAGTTTTGGATAATATTTTATGTAAGTATCGAAAATACTTCTATTCGAATCTTTTAGAATTTCCTTTATAAATGCTTTATTTTCAGATTTTATATCAAATTCTGTCATTATACGGACAAGTTTTTTGAATATACGTAATTGAGTTTCTTCATCAAAATGTAATTCTTGTCGAATTTGTTCTCTACTCAACAAAAATTCAAAATACTTATCTACAATATTTTTAGAATTTTGGACAAGTTCTTTTAATTCCTCTAAATCAATATTGCGGATATAAGAAAGTAAAACAGGATTTGCTACATTACTAATAGGAAATTCACTACTATTTAATATGCCTAATCGCTCTTCGTTTAACCAGTTTTCTATCTTTGGCTCTGAAATAGAAAAACGAGCCACATTATATTTTTTGTTAGTATGGCGAATCCATTCATAAAAATCTTCACCACTGAAAATGGCAGTCTTTCTTGAAGTTATAACTATTTTTGCTTTATTTTCTAGAAGATTTACAATGGTAGATAACATACTCTCAATATCTCTTAATTGAGAAGTATTTGCAGATAAATCTTTTGATAATAATTCATCAAAACCATCAATAATAACTGGTATTTTCCCCTGCTTTATTTGGTGTAACACAACATCGGATTTTACAACATTTTGAAACTGTTCATCAATCTCGTTTTGCAAAATATGTTTGAATATGCGTGCTTCTCTATTTCTTGATAACTCTATATAAAACGGTAAAATTTCAGTGTTGGCTTCTTCCATCTTTTTTATTATTTCGTAGGCTGTACAAGTTTTTCCGTATCCAGCAGCAGCTTCAATAATGACAAATAATGGCTCCTCCGTAGTATTTAATAATTCAGAAACATGGTCAACAACAGATTTATTATCTATTTCTTTTACAGAAGTTATTATTCCATCCGAATCATGACTCGAATATACATAATCGCTTTTGATATAACAATATTGTGTAGAAGACGGTAATCCTATCATTTGCTTTTGTATAAAAGCATCATATCGCCTATTCAAAGTTGTTCTAAAGGAGGATAATTGAAAAAAACTTTTAAATAATTCATCTTCAATTTCTTCTATACTCGTATAATTTCTTACTAATGTTGAAAAATCAAGTTTTCTATAATCATCTTTTATTTGTTCTATTTTTGTGGAATTTCCATTGTTAATAATATCAACGCCAAAGTATCGTCCTTGTTTGTATTCATACACAAGGACACCATCAACATTCTTAGTTATATAACCATATCTTTTATAAATTTCATCAATATTGCTGTTTTCCATAAGTTTAATATTTACTTTCTGTATTTAAAAACGCTGTAGAGTCCTTCGAAGATTGTTGTAACACTTCTTTCGAAATAAGTTGTAGTGTGTATTTTGCAATCATATTATTAGTAGCATTCATTTCTTGTTTATATATTCTTTAACAATATCCAAAGCCTCATTCGCAAATTCTTTTTCATCCACAACAGCAGTAACAACTTGGTCAGCTACCCAAAGTGTAAGCAACTCCGTTGGGTCAGCCTGCAACAAGTCTGCAAGGATAAATACTTGCTTGCGTTTGGCACGACGGTCGCCACGTTCTATTTTGCTGTACATGGGCGTATCTATCTCCAACGCTGCCGCCAATTGCCTTTGAAGCAACTGTTTTTCTTCTCTTAACTGTCTTATTCTTTTACCAAATAACATATCGTTCTCTATTTGATTGACTGTTTAATTCTTGAATTGTCTTATTTCGGACAAAATTACAGAAAATAATTCAAACAATCCGCAAATCCTTAAAATAAGTTATCTATGGCAGACAATAGTAAAGGTATAAGTCGCTTATAGTTGAACTCATCTATTCTTTTTCAAGTATTCCGTTTCCTTTTTCAGTTTCTCCGCTTCTTCCGCCTCCCGCCTTGCTCGTTCCATCCGTTCCACCTGTTCCATAACCAACTGCTCATACTTCTCAACCTGCTTGCGAATAATCGTCACACTATCCCGATACTGAAACTGTCTGTCAAGCCTAAGAAAACTGTCTTCGCTCGTTTGCCCTTGCATTTTGATATACCAATATTTCAGGTCGTTATTCCTATATCGGTTAATCGTTTCCCTTTGGTTGCCAATGGCAAATGCCAAACCCAATATCGTTATTAGCATTACAACCATTGAAAGAAAAACCTTACTCGAACCAATCTCAAGGATATGCCGATGCTCGTGCTTGACGACTGTTGAATCAATCGGTGTCGGTGTTGGCGCAACCATTCCGCCTGTTCGGGGTCAAAATCCGAATCCGATGTCGGGAAATCGAATAAACCACCCAAAAGAGAGCCTGCCGCTTCCAAAGTGGAAGGCTGATTTTGAGAATGTTCGGGATGGAATGGATGGATACTCGTTTCTTGTGCCCGATTGTTCTGCTGCAATTGGTAGTCAATCTTGGAATAACTGCACGTGCGGTCAATCTTGGAGCCGTTGAAAGTAAAATCATCCTTTCCGAATCGTACGCCTTGTATCTTATCGGTACTGCATTGTGCTGAAACTCGGTTGTAATACCGGACTTTTGGAGTTTGGCTGATAGTTCTTTCCAATTCCTGCATTTCGGAATCGCTGCTTTAATGGCATCGTAAATCTCGTATTTCGTTTTATCCAACCCTCTCAAGCGGTCTCGTTTCACATTCTCTTTGCCGGATGAAATGTACAAACCGCATTTCTTGGTCAAATCCAAACAGATTTTCGTACTTCGCAATTTCTCGTTCTTGTCCGAAATTCGTTTGCCGTCATTGTCAATCCGATTTATCACGATATGAATATGCGGATGGTCTCTATCGTTGTACTATCTTCGCCATCATTTTTCAATCAGTTTGAGGGTCTTGTCTATTTCCGGCACCGCATTCATCCATTCGTTGCATACTTCCAAATATCCAATAGCATTGGCTTTTCGGGCAATCTGGTTGATGTTGTTTGCCATGCCCGAAAGTTGCCGGATATAACCCAACTGTTCTGACGACAATAGGCATAAATATCTCTTACTGCGTACTCTGCACTATCAGTATACAACGCCCACCAACAGTTATTTAGATAGTCCTAGCCGCCATATTTTTTTAGGTAAAAAAGGCATCTTGCGCATTCATTTTATACGATTCCGCAAAGAACGGTACGATAAAAGCGATGAAGCTGATTTTATCGCTCGTCGCTTTGTCTAATATTTTCGTTTCCATGCTGTTAATTTTTTATTTACAGTGCAAAGTTAGCATTTTTATTTTATGTAACAAAACACACCCCACAAAACCTTGACCGCTTCATCAATGATACTGCTTGAGAAACTGTCCAAGTAGGTATTGGTGGTTGATAAATCGTTATGCCCCAATATCTGAGAGATGATTTCCCTCGGAACAATCTTTATCTGAATCGCTTTGACCTTTTTTGCCTCTTTGGTCTTATTGCGTTTGTAAACGATATAATCGCCACCATTGTGCCTGATAACATTCTTCTTCTTTAGCAAAGCCATATCAATAAACGAGATGCCATAACAATAATAGGAGAACAGGAACAATCTTCGCGTAAACTCCAATGTTGGGTTTTCCATGACAGTAGATTTAATACTTTCCATGGAGTCCATCGGCAAATAGCGTTTGGCTGTTTCTTCTTCAAGTGCTGCAACGTTAAAGCCGCCTTTTCCAAAAGGATAGGTATTTTCGAAAGCCTCTTTGTCTTGTATGGCTTTGTTGAGTACGGCTCTTAGGAATTGTTACGAAATAACTTGACTAATTAAAATATTATTCGTATCTTTGCAGCATGGAAGCAATAAAAGATACAATAGAAAAGATCAAGGCATTCTTGCCTTATTTGGATGAGCATCAAAAGCGAATCTATTTGGCTTTAGAAGCGAAGAGTCTTGGTAGAGGAGGAAAATCACTGATTGAGAATCAGTTGGGAATATATCACAATACGATAAACAAGGGTTTAAAGGAAGTCAATGGCGGTACAGTCAACAGCGGAGCAAGATTAAGGAAAGAAGGCGGTGGCAGGAAAAAGAAAATAAATGAAGTGGAATGGCATCATATCAAAGAATTTATAGAACCTCATACGCGAGGCGAACCGGAATCGCCCCTGCAATGGGTAAGTAAAAGTTTACGCAACATCTCCACGGCATTAAAAGCGCGAGGGATAGATGTAAGTCACAGGGTAATAGGAGAATCATTGAAAGCCAACGGTTTTAGTTTGCAAGCCAACAGAAAGACTTTTGAAGGCAGAGGACATGCGGACAGAGATGCTCAGTTTGAATTTATAAGCCGCAAGGTAAAAGACTATATGTCAGAGGAACAACCGGTTATATCAGTAGATGCCAAAAAGCGGGAATTGATAGGCAACTTCAAGAATGGCGGTGTAGAATGGCAAAGTAAAAATACACCTGTTGAAGTAAACGCATACGATTTTCTGACTGATGCCGAGGGTATTGCAATACCTTATGGAATCTATGACATCGCACAGAATAAAGGTTGGGTCAATGTGGGCATCACAAAAGATACGGCAGAATTTGCTGTTCAGAGCATAAGAAACTGGTGGTACAAAATGGGTATTTATTACCACAACAATGCCAATTCACTGCTGATAACCGCAGATGGCGGCGGAAGCAATAGCAGCAAAGGGAAACTGTGGAAGCGCGAACTGCAAAAATTTGCGGATGAAACAGGAATGGAGATAGAGGTCGTTCATTTTCCGCCGGGAACCAGCAAGTGGAATAAAATAGAACACCGTTTGTTTTCTTACATCTCAAAGAATTGGAGAGGAAAGCCATTGATAAGTTATGAAGTTATTGTTCAGCTGATTGGCTCTACAAAGACGGAAAAAGGACTTGAAGTGGAATGTGAGTTGGATATGGAAAATTATCAAACAGGCATAACAATTGATGAGGATGAAATGGAAAATGTCAATCTGATTGGCAGCTCATTTCATGAAGAATGGAATTATAGAATAATGCCTTCGTAATTGTCATTTTATTTCGTAACAATTCCTAACTGTTTTGTAATCGCAATTGCTTTCGATACACCTTGTTGCGAAACTGTGCCGCAATCCGCGGAATTTCAGTTTGGGAATGTTCAAATCCTCCATCAGTTGCTTGTAATAATTGCGATAGGTTCGTGGCTCCGTTGGTTTCGCATCATTGGTCAAAACATAAAAACGATTGTTGACCACCTTTTTTATGGGTTTCAGCATTTTCAGCAAATCTTTAGTCATTGGAATATCCCGAATGGAATTTTTTGTTTTAGGCGTATCAAGCACAAGTTCCGTATGTTTGCTGTCATTTTCCATGATATAAATTCGTTGGAGCGTTTGGCGGACACTGATAATTCCGGTGTCGGTATCTATATCCTCCCAAGTTAGCGCGCAAATTTCCCCTATTCGTATGCCGGTACTTAGACAGATATAAACGCCCAAGTTCTTGAATGTGAAATGCTCTTGAACATAAGTCATTATCTTCTTCTGATTTGTTTTACTCAGGACTTCTATGTCCTGTTTTTCTCGCTCAGTCGGATATTGAATGTCGAATGGGTTGTACTCACAGAGTTTATTTTTCGCTCCGAATTTCAAAACCATTTTCAATACAATCAAGATATCCTTGATTGATTTTTGGCTTAGCCCTTCTTCTAATTTTTGAAACACGAATGCCTGTACATCCGTTTCCGCAATGTGCTGTTTGTTGCCAAAAGCGGGCAACAAGTGATTCTCAAGCAGTAGTATGTAGGCGGAATACTAAGAGAAAATGCGAAAAAATCCATTAATAATATATTATTGATAAGAAAATAAATTGTACTTTTGTAGTGCATTGCATTTATTCATTATGAAGACAACGAACGAATATCTTGACATTCTTAGTCAATACAAACAAAATCATGCCTCTGAGTATGGAATAGAGCGTATGGGTATTTTTGGGTCGGTTGCTCGAGGCGAACAACGCGAAGGGAGCGATGTGGATGTTTATTACGAAGGTACTGAAAAAGGCTTAAAATCTCTGGGTATGATACTTGACCTCGAAGAACTTTTCGGTGTGAAAGTAGATGTTGTCAGGAAGCATAATAATTTGAAACCACGCTTTGTTGAACGTATAATGAAAGAAATGATTTATGTATGAAATAGATGCCGAAAGGATATTTGTTATTCTTCGAATAGATATTCCCCCGCTTTTGTCTGTCATTAAACAGATTGAACAAGATTTGCGTTAGATAATTTCATCTCGTTGACCATGTGTTAAAGGAGGAACGGGGTCGCACTAATACTGCGACCCTTGCTTTTTTATTTATACCAATCCCAATTCTTTCAAATACACCTCAATCTCCTTATCCAATTCCGACCGTTTTCTCTCCAATTCCTTGATTTCGCTCATCACAGCATGGATGTCAATTTCTTCTTCCTTCGATGACATTCGTCAAAAATCATGACGATTTTTTGATTCCGGACTTCTTGCAAATGCTTGTTGTAGTAATCTTTGGTTATCGCACAATTCAGTTTCTGAATGGTGGTAATAATGATTTTTGAGTTTCCGCTCAACCGTTTGATAAGTTCGTGCGTATTGTCGGTACCGTCCAATTGAAAGTAAACTTATAACCGCTATTGGGATTGTTGGCGAAATATCGGGTATTGACACCGTTGGAAATGACAAACAGTTGGATATAATCGAACAAACCGTGGAAAGACGTTTTATGATAGCGTTGTATCTGATTGTACGCTTGTTTCAGTTCAATGCCTCGCCTTTTTAACTCAATCTGTACCAATGGTAGCCCATTGATAAGGATAGTCACATCGTACCGGCATTTATTCCTACCCTCAACAGTAATTTGGTTGGCAACCTGAAATTCGTTCTGACACCACTTATTTTTATTGAGAAACTCTACCCAAATGCGTTCGCCATCGGCTGTGTCAAGCGGATATAAATCGCGAAGTTTCTTGGCTTTTTCAAAGCGTGTACCGCCTTCCAGAAAGATACAAATCTTTTCAAATTCCTTATCCGTAAAGTGTTTTCGGTTATGCAACGCCAATTCTTTTTGATTGTGTTTTTCTAATTGCGCTTTGAAATTAGCATAGAGATTATCTTCTTCCTTGATGGAAATAAATTCGTAACTCATTTCCTTCAAGGTCTTTATTAGCCCTTCTTCCAAGACTTGCTCACTTTGGGTTGTCATATCTTTAAGTTATCTAGATTGAGGATAATGAGTGTAAAGATATGAAAAATCGGGATGTGACCATGAAATTTGTCTTTTAATTGTTGATTTAAACAATTTTTAATGGGGTGTAATTTTCTTTTTCACAGATATTTCGATAGTATCCAAATCAAAACCTCCGAGCCCACCAACATTCGTTCAGATAGTCTATACCATGAATATTTTTTCAGATAAAAATAAGTGTCTTGGATATTCATTTCAAGGCAGAGCCTTTATCCTCTTTCAATTCGTAAGACTATTAAACCGCCTTCAAACTCATATCTAAACTCTTAACCGAATGTGTAAGCGCTCCTACCGAAATATAATCCACACCGGTTTCGGCATATTCCCGGAGGGTATCGAATGTGATGCCGCCGGAGGATTCGATTTCGTACCTTCCGCCGACTAATTCGACGGCTTTTCGGGTATTTTCCACATTGAAATTATCCAACATGATGCGGTTTACATCTCCCATTTTTAACACCCGTTCTAATTCGTCAAAATTACGAACTTCGATTTCTATGGGCAGACTTTTCCCTTGCTTCCAGCAATATTCTTTAGCGCGGGCAATGGCGTTTTCGATTCCGCCGGCGAAATCTACATGGTTGTCTTTCAGTAGAATCATATCGAACAATCCGATGCGGTGGTTGGTTCCACCGCCGATTTTGACGGCTTCTTTTTCAAGCATCCGCATGCCGGGAGTCGTTTTCCGCGTATCCAAAACACGGGTTTTCGTACCTTCCAATTTTTTTACATATTTGCGGGTAGTAGTCGCTATCCCGCTCATCCTTTGCATTACATTCAACACCAAACGTTCGGTTTGGAGTAAGGATTGCACTTTCCCTTCGACAGTAAAAGCAATATCACCGTATTTCACTTCCGCTCCGTCTTCTATAAAAACCATTATTTTCAAATCCGAATCGAAAGTGTGGAAAATCCGGCCGGCGATTTCCACGCCGGCCAAGATTCCATCTTCTTTAATAATTAACTGCACCTTTCCTTGGGCGGATTCGGGAATAGTGCTTAAAGTCGTATGATCGCCATCGCCAATATCTTCAGCGAAAGCCAATTTGATTAGTTCTTCAATCAATAATCCGGTTTCCATTGAATTATTTTATGCCTAATTTAGTCTTTAATTCCTTCGACAAAACATCTTTGTGCACCACAACCGTAATGGTTTTATACGCTACAAAAGGGGCGGAAGCGTACCAAGTGCCTTTGTAAGGACTTGCTGTTCCCCAAGAATTTTTTACCAAATAATATTTACTGCCATATTGGTCTTTGGCTGTTCCATAAATCAACATACCATGATCGTCCTGGGTTTCGTAGTTATCAAATCCTTGTTGACGCAATTCTTGGGTAATTGTTTTTTCCGGAACCGGAGCGGTTATATTTTTGATCAGAGAATCCCTATCGGCTTGGCTGAGTCCCAACCAATGCGCTTGATCTGAGCCGGGACCTTCTTTAGAAGTCGCATCCGGAACAACAGCGATTCCTTTCCGGTTGAATCCCGCTTCGCTAACATCGGTCGCCCATGCAACGGTATATCCTTTTTCTAACGCATTATCAATGATTTGCATAAATTCATTCAATGGAAGATTATAAGAATTGGCCCAACGCCAATTGTCCGGCACCTCGATGGGAAAAGCAGTATAAAAAGGATGATGCGTGAAAGAAGTGAGGGATACGTAATCATCCGCGTTAATGCCTAAAAATTGGGCAAAACTTTTGGGCGTATATTGTTTCCCATTGTAAGTAAATGTTTCGGGAGCAGCGCCCAGATAGGCGTCCAAAATTCCGGTAAAACCTTTGTACCAAGCTGTAGATAATTTTTTATTTTTAATGACTGCATCAATGTATGCTTTTGAAAAAGCATCCAATTCGCCATGTCTATGCAGGGGTTCTCCGTAATTCAAACCGGGTTGGGCTTCATTCGGAACGATACCGTAATCTTTGATGCAATCCAAAACATCGGCAAAAGATCCACCGGCGCCCAAATTAGTCGCTCCATGCATGCGAACATATTTTTGCGCTTTATCTCCCCAATTTTTATGTACAACAAACATCTCCGATAAATCATATTCGCCCTTTCCCTGTCTCAATAATTCAGCTTCAATAAATCCGATTCCGGAAAAACTCCAACAAGTACTCGAACTGGATTGATTTTTAACCGACGTAACCGGAATTTCTTTAATGGTTGTGAATTGAAAACTATCTGCCTTTTTTTCTCCTTCTTGTGCAAAAACAGGAAAACACAAATACAATGTTAATAATGAGATAAATAACCGTTTCATAATAGAGACTATTAATTAAATGAATAAATTTTATTGACAAAGATAGTGTTTTTTTCTAAATTTTATATATTTTTGTATCCAATCAAACAACATTTTTATGAAAATGCGATTATTTTTTGTTATTCTTTTGGGATTTATTTCATGTAATTTCTATGCACAACAAAAGCAAGCGACTGTATATAAGATAAATATAAATTCTGAAATCAATACGACTTCCAGAATTTATCTGAGCAACGGATTGAAAGAAGCCGATGCGATGCAGGCAGACGCCATCCTGCTTCATCTGAACACTTACGGTGGTACGGTTGTGGATGCGGATTCCATGCGGTCGGCTATTTTATACAATCCGATTCCCGTTTATGTTTTTATCGACAACAATGCGGCTTCGGCAGGCGCTTTAATTGCCATTGCCTGCAAGAAAATCTATATGCGCAAAGGCGCTAACATCGGGGCGGCAACCGTCGTCAGCGGAGAAACGGGAGAAGCTATGCCTGATAAATACCAGTCGTATATGCGTTCCATCATCCGGTCAACTGCCGAATCACACGGAAAAGATACCGTGATTACCGGTAATGACACCACTTACAAATGGGTTCGCAACCCCTTGATTGCGGAAGCCATGGTCGATGACCGGGTGTATATCCCCAATGTGATTGATTCCGGTAAAGTATTGACATTCACAGCGCAAGAAGCAGAGAAATTCGGTTACTGCGAAGGCCTTGCCGAAAGTGTAGAGGAAGTAATCACAAAATATCTGGGGTATTCCGAATATAAAATAGAAGAATATAAGCCCACTTTTTTAGATAATTTAAAGGGTTTTCTGACCAATCCGGCTTTTCAGGCGATTTTAATCATGATTATCATCGCCGGAATTTATTTTGAATTGCAATCGCCGGGAATCGGATTTCCGAGCATTGCCGCCGTGATGGCTGCCGTCCTTTATTTTACGCCTTTGTATTTAGACGGACTTGTCCAAAACTGGGAAATCATTGTCTTTCTCATAGGTCTTATATTGGTTGCTCTGGAAATATTTGTCTTTCCGGGATTCGGCATATCCGGGATTTTGGGCGTTATTTGTATCGGAGGCGGCTTGATTTTTGCCATGCTAAACAACGATTATTTTTCATTTAAAGAAGTTTCAATGCCGGATATTTCACGCTCCTTCCTAACGGTTTTATCCGGAATATTGCTGAGTTTTGGCATCATACTTTGGCTTTCTTCCCGAATCGATCAAAAGGGAATGTTCCGTAAAATCGCCTTATTAAAGGATTTATCCGATTCTGAAAGCGTGAATACCGATGATTTTAGTTTGATTGGTCAAACGGGAAAAGCAATGACGATCCTTCATCCTTCGGGAAAAATAATTATCAATAACGAAGTATATGACGCCGTTTCCAATCAAAATTTTATTGAAAGCGGAAAAACGGTGGTCGTCGTGAAATTTGAAAATATGCAATTGTACGTTGAAGAAATATGAAACCCGCATGCAAAAGTTGCACCAAAGAGAATGATTAGATGCGGGTTCCATGGTTCCATAAAAAAAACAAATTAATCACATGAAATATATTATTATTTTGGGGGATGGAATGGCGGACGAACCCATTGAATCATTGGGAAATAAAACGCCGTTGCAATATGCCCGTACACCTTATATGGATTTATTGGCGAAACGAGGCAATACAGGACTGCTAAATACCATTCCGGATGGAATGCACCCCGGCAGCGAAGTCGCCAACTTGGCTGTTTTGGGTTACGATGTAGCCCAAGTGTTGGAAGGACGCGGCGCATTGGAAGCAGCAAGCATGGGCGTGGATGTGCTGCCCGGTGAGATGGTTATGCGTTGCAACCTGGTTTGCATCGAAGATGGAAAAATCAAAAATCATTCTGCTGGTCATATTTCCAACGAAGAAGCCGAAATTTTGATTCAATACCTGAACGAAAATTTAAGAAATGACCGGCTCCAATTTTTTCCGGGCGTTTCCTACCGGCACGTATTGAAATTAAAGGGCGGCAATAAACAAATAGGCTGTACCCCACCCCATGACGTTCCGGGAACGGATTTCCAACAAGTACTGATTCAAGCAAAAGTACCCGAAGCACAGACCACGGCCGATTATCTCAACGATTTAATCATTCAATCTCAAAAATTGTTGGAAAACCATCCGATAAATCTGAAAAGAAAAACGGCGGGAAAAGATCCTGCCAATAGCATCTGGCCCTGGTCGCCCGGCTATAAACCGCAGATGAAAAAGTTGTTTGAGATTTATCCCGTTCAGACAGGGGCGGTTATTTCGGCGGTCGATCTGATTAAAGGCATTGGCGTATATGCCGGTTTGGAAAATATAAACGTTTCCGGCGCAACCGGTTTGTATGATACCAATTACGAAGGGAAAGCGCAAGCGGCGCTAAAAGCTTTGAAAGAAACAGATTTCGTGTATTTGCACATAGAAGCCAGCGATGAAGCCGGTCACGAAGGCGATGCGCTATTGAAGGTTGAAACCATCGAAAATCTCGATAGCCGCGCGCTGAAAATCATCCTCGAAGAAACGGAAAAATGGGACGAACCGGTAACAATCGCCGTTTTGCCCGACCACCCAACGCCCTGTCGAATCAAAACGCACAGCAATTCGCCGGTACCTTTCATCATTTACAAACCCGGAAACATCCCGGATGCAGTGGAAAAATATAACGAGTTTTCGGTAAAAACCGGGAAATACGGTCTATTAACGGGAGATGAATTTATAAAGGAGTTCTTTAAGCCGTCTGAACCTTGATTTTAATAAAATTTTTATGATTAGTAAACGCCAAAGAGGATGAAAATTCTCAAATTGGCACATTTTCAAATTTTCAAATTATTTTCGCATGAAATATTATAGTACCAACAAACAAGCCCCTGAGGTCGATTTGCAAACCGCTGTGGTAAAAGGATTAGCAATCGACAAAGGGCTTTACATGCCGGAAAATATCAAACGATTTCCGGATTCATTTTTTGAGAAAATTACAGAAATGTCTTTTCAGGAAATCGCTTACGAAGTGGCTCTGGCCTTTTTCGGCGAAGACATCGATTCCGCTACATTAAAAGGGATTGTTTACGACGCTTTGAGTTTTGAAACGCCGGTAGTTCCCGTTATCGGTTCAATTTACAGTTTGGAATTATTCCACGGCCCTACCCTTGCATTCAAAGATGTGGGCGCCCGTTTTATGGCGCGCATACTTGGTTATTTCATTAAAAAACAAGGAATTACAGATGTAAATGTTTTGGTTGCCACTTCGGGCGATACCGGAAGCGCAGTTGCCAACGGCTTTCTCGGTGTGGATGGAATCCATGTTTATGTGTTGTATCCCAAGGGAAAAGTGAGTGCGATACAGGAATGTCAGTTTACCACTTTGGGACAAAACATTACCGCCCTCGAAATCGACGGCGCGTTCGACGATTGTCAGGCTTTGGTTAAAGCAGCCTTTTTAGACGAAGATTTGAATGAAAAACTGCGCTTGACTTCGGCCAATTCAATCAATGTCGCCCGTTTCCTTCCGCAAGCGTTTTATTATTTCAATGCATACGCCCAATTGCGGCGGCGCGGCATAAAGGATGATATTGTGGTTTGCGTTCCCAGCGGCAATTTTGGAAATCTTACCGCCGGACTGATTGCCAAAAAAATGGGATTGCCTATCCGGCGTTTTATCGCGGCCAACAACAAAAACGATATTTTCCTGCAATATCTGCTTACCGGTTTCTACAATCCCAAGCCATCGGTACAGACTTTAGCCAATGCGATGGATGTCGGCGACCCAAGTAATTTTGTCCGCATTCTTGATTTGTTTCACCACAAGCACGAACTTATCACGCAGGTAATTACAGGGTTTAGTTGCCCGGACGAATCTATTCGCGAAACCGTTAAAACCTGCTACGAATCAACCGGTTATCTGCTCGATCCGCATGGCGCTTGCGGTTATTTGGCGCTTTTGGAGAAGCTACAACCCAATGAAACCGGCGTTTTCTTGGAAACGGCTCATCCGGCCAAATTCAAAGAAACCATTGAAGATATTATCCAAAAACCGGTAAATATTCCGGAAAAATTGCAGGAATTTAGGAAGGGAACTAAACAAAGCATCGAATTGAGCAAAAATTTTCTGGAATTGAAAACCTATTTGTTAAAAACAAACTAAAAAATATGAACACCAATAAATTATCTGCTTCGGAACTGATGGAATTGGAAAATAATTTCGGAGCGCACAATTATCATCCCCTTCCGGTCGTGCTCGAACGGGGAGAAGGCGTATATGTATGGGATGTGGACGGGAAAAGGTATTATGACTTTCTTTCGGCTTATTCTGCCGTTAATCAAGGACATTGCCATCCGAAAATCATTTCGGCGCTGATAGAACAAGCGAAAAAACTGACCCTGACTTCCCGCGCTTTTTACAACAGTCAATTGGGAAAATATGAGGAATATGTTACCCGCTATTTCGGCTATGATAAAGTACTTCCGATGAATACGGGCGCAGAAGCGGTTGAAACGGCCATTAAATTGTGTCGTAAATGGTCGTATGAGAAAAAAGGATTAGCTGAAAACACAGCGCAAATAGTTGTGTGTGAGAATAATTTTCACGGAAGAACAACGACCATCGTATCTTTTTCCATCGACCCGGAAGCCAAAAATCATTATGGGCCGTTTACGCCCGGATTTATTGTGATTCCTTACAATAATTCCGCTGCTCTTGAAAAAGTATTGAATGAGAATCCATCCATTGCAGGTTTTCTGCTGGAACCCATTCAAGGAGAGGCCGGTGTATTTGTACCCGATGAAGGTTATCTTAAAAAATGCTACGAACTCTGTAAACAGCACAATGCATTATTTATCGCCGATGAAGTACAAACGGGAATAGCCCGGACGGGACAGCTCTTGGCTTGCGATTACGAAGGCGTTCGCCCGGATATATTGATTCTGGGAAAAGCCTTGTCCGGAGGGACTTGTCCGGTTTCTGCGGTATTGTCGGACAACGAAATCATGGAAGTCATTCATCCGGGGCAACACGGTTCTACGTTTGGCGGCAATCCGATTGCAGCAACGGTGGCTATAGCCGCTTTGGAAGTCATTAAAAATGAAAAATTAGCGGAAAATGCTTTCCGGCTTGGCAAAATATTCCGGAAAGAAATGCAAGCTTATTGCGGACAATCGAAAATCGCTTCTTTCGTGAGAGGAAAAGGTTTGCTCAACGCTTTGGTAATCAATAATCAGGAACACAAAGACCTTGCCTGGGATATTTGCTTGAAACTCCGTGAAAACGGATTATTGGCGAAACCCACGCATACGAATATTATTCGATTTGCGCCGCCTTTGGTCATTACGGAAGAACAACTCCATGAATGTATTGGGATTATCAAACAAACCATTCAAACATTTGAATAGCATTCAAACTTTATCTGGGCGCTTTCTTGTACAGGTAAGCCGCTATGAATGAATACAATATATTAGGTATCCAGACAGCCCAAAGGGGACTCATTATTCCTGATATGGCAAAGGATGACGATATTTGCATGAATAAGACGTAAGAAAAACTCAACAAAAATCCGATGCCGATATTCAATCCCATTCCTCCTTTGATTTTTCGGGAGGAAAGGGATACGCCTATGATGGTCAAAATAAAGGCTGAAAATACCATTGCGTACCGCTTATAGTATTCTATTTCAAATAACTGAATGTTTCCTATTCCTCGTTTCTTTTGCCGGTCGATATAAGTTTTCAGTTGGGGCGTTGTCATTTTTTCAGAATCGTTGATTGAAATCATAAAATCGGCGGGAACTACCGTCAATGTAGTATCAATTTTGTCGCCGATAGTGATTTTTTCGCGCATACCTACAAAGTCCCGGATAACATAATCAGCGATTGACCAATGATATGCTGAATCCCAAGTGATACTTTTCGCCGTCAGCCGGGAAACCAATTCTTTGCCGTCGAACTGATCCAAAGAAAATCCCCTGCCCGTGCTGGAGAAATTGTCAAATTGGTCGAAGTAAGCAATGACATTCGGATCCACTTCAAACTGAATATTGCGGCCATAATCCATTTTTTTGTTTCTCACATAGGTATTTTCAAATTCTATACGCTTAATATTTCCGGGTGGAATAACATAACTGTTTAAAAATAAAGTTGAAAGGGCAATTATTGCCGCAGCTATCATATAAGGTCTTACCAAGCGGTCGAAACTTAATCCGCTCGACAGCATAGCAATAATCTCCGAATCATCTGCCAATTTGGAAGTAAAATATATAACGGCGATAAATACAAACAGCGGACTGAATGCGTTGACAAAATAAGGAATAAAATTCAAATAATAATCAAAAACAATGGCATGTGTGGACGCTGAATTTTTAATGAAACTATCTATTTTAGTATTGACGTCAAGCGTTACTGCAACAGCTATAATCAACAGAATAGTAAAGATATACGTACCAAGAAACTTCTTGATAATATACCAGTCGATAATCTTCAAAAATTTCATTAGATTCTGTTTTGAATGTTAGGCATCATAGCGGCTTTCCATGATGTAAAATCACCTTCCACAATGTGTTTCCGGGCTTCTTTAACCAACCGGAGGTAGAACGCCAAGTTGTGAATGGAGGCAATTTGCAAAGCCAATATTTCGTCCGTCATAAATAAATGGCGAAGGTACGCTTTTGAATAGAAATTATCAATAGCCGACGCCCCATTTTCTTCCAAAGGGCTAAAATCATTTTCCCATTTCTTGTTCCGCATATTCATAATTCCTTCTTTTGTAAAAAGTTGACCGTTACGTCCATTCCGAGTAGGCATGATACAATCGAACATATCCACCCCGCGTTCGATGGCTTCGAGGATATTGGCAGGCGTACCGACACCCATCAAATAGCGGGGTTTGTCTTTCGGTAGGATTTCATTGACCAATTCAATCATTTCGTACATTTTTTCGGTCGGTTCGCCGACTGCCAAACCGCCGATAGCGTTTCCGTCCGCCTGTTTGGAAGCCACGTTTTCGGCTGCTCTTTTTCTTAAATCGGGATAGACACAACCCTGTACGATAGGAAATAAACTCTGTGCATATCCATATTTTCCATCCGTTTCGTTGAATCGTTTGAAGCATCGGTCCAACCAGCGTTCAGTCAATTCGAGGGATTTTTTGGCATAATCATATTCGGCATCGCCCGGCGTACATTCGTCGAAAGCCATAATAATGTCGGCGCCGATGCTCCGTTGAATATCCATCACTTTCTCCGGTGTGAAAAGATGCTTTGAACCGTCTATGTGCGAACGAAACTCAGCGCCTTCTTCCTTCAGGTTCCGGTTTTCGGATAAAGAAAAAACTTGAAATCCGCCGCTATCGGTCAGGATAGGTCTGTCCCAGCCATTGAATTTATGCAATCCGCCGGCTTGTTCCAAAATCTCGATTCCTGGACGCAAATAAAGATGATAGGTATTTCCAAGTATAATTTCCGCTTTAATATCATTTTTTAATTCGCTGAAATGCACTGCCTTAACGGTTCCTTGCGTCCCCACCGGCATGAAAATAGGCGTTTCGATAGTCCCGTGTCCGGTTGTAATTAATCCGGCGCGGGCATTGGAAAGTTTATCGGTGTATTGTAATTGAAAGTCCATGAATCATTGCTAATCGGGCACAAAGATAATGGTTTTTATTGGTTTAAGCTATATAATGATTTACATAGTGTATTATTTCCACGTTATTCCTGCTGTCTGTTCTATCCTGAATTATTTATTTAGGTTTTTGCAAAATTAAAGTTAAATTACGATATTGTTTAGTCACGGAAGAGCGACTTTGTTTAATAATAAATGAATATCAATATTTCATTGTATTAAATAGCTAATAATTAATAAATTATATTTGTAGGTGAAAATAAGTAATAAGGTTGGGGGGGATGTTAAATACAAGTCAACACATAATCTTTGTGCACAAAATAATTCACGGTAAATGTGTGTTGTTTTTCCGTCCGGGTTTCACAGGCTTTAAAGCTGCTCCATTCTCCGGTAAACGGTTCAAAAGGTGCAATGTGCAATTGGGTCTTGAAATCGACATTTTCAGCATCTAATCGCTTGAATATGGATTCTTTGGCAGACCAATATAAAAGTAAATGCGTCATTTCATTTGCTTTTGAAAGAGATTGCTCTTCGGCTTCATTCACAAAGCGGGAACGGATATTTTTGATTCTTGAAGAAATTCTTTCAATATCAATGGCTACTTCTTCGTCTTTATTCAAAATCAAAGCTACATAACCACTTAACAATTTGTCGCTACGGGCTTGACCCGCAATCCCCAATTTAGTATGGCTGATGCCGATATACCCTGAATGGTCTGCAAGATAAGGCTTTCCGGAAGGAAGATAAAGTATTTCCTTTTCCTCTCCCAACATTTCTTTCAACAACACCCTAACCGACAACCATTCCCGCTTGCGATGTTCCGCCATTTTTTCGAGAAACGGTAAATACTTGTTTTTCTTATCCAATTGGGACAAGAGCAATTCGGAATCTCCCAAAATCGGCGCAACGCCAATCAGGCTTTCATTTAACTGTTTACTCCTGTATTCCATAATTGCCGGTGTTCGATGTTTTTATTCATAACTCTTTGCAAAAGTAAATTTTTTTTTGTAATTTTGATGCAATTTTTTGAATATATTATGTCTGAATTATCGCCTTTAATATCTGAATTAGCACTGATTCTTGTAGTTGCAGGATTTGCTTCCTTACTCTTCAAGTGGTTAAAACAACCCGTTGTGCTTGCCTATATCGTTGCCGGAATCGTTATTTCCTTTTTTATTACGAAAGAAGACCCCAATTACGAAAATATTGAGACTTGGGCGGAGATAGGAATTATATTTCTATTGTTCGGTTTGGGTTTAGAATTTAGTTTTAAAAAATTGATGAAAGTCGGAGCAACCGCTTTCGTGGCAACCCTGTTTATTGTGGTTTCCATGATTAGCTTGGGATACTTGACCGGAATTTGTCTGGGTTGGTCGCAGATGACGAGCCTTTTCCTCGGCGCAATGATTTGCATGTCATCTACCATGATTATTATCAAGGTTTTCAGTGATTTCAACATGACAAGCAAAAGTTTTGCCGGAATTGTGCTGGGCATTTTGATAATTGAAGATTTGGTAGCGGTTCTTTTGATGGTTTTACTTTCGACCATAGCCGTCAGTAAAAATGTTGAAGGTATGGATATGCTTTACAGTTTGTTCAAATTGGTCGCATTCTTATTGTTCTGGTTTATTCTCGGCACCTATCTACTCCCTACTTTTCTGCGGAAAATGAAACGGTTTCTTAATGATGAAACCCTGTTGTTGTTTTCGGTAGCGCTTTGCTTCGGCATGGTGTTTTTGGCAACAGAGGCCGGATTTTCGTCAGCCCTCGGCGCGTTCATTATGGGTTCGATTCTGGCGGAAACCATTGATTCCGAACGAATTGAAAAACTAATTCTGCCGATTAAGGATTTATTTGGCGCCATTTTCTTTGTTTCAGTGGGCATGTTGGTTCAAATCTCCAGTTTGGGAGAATACCTTGTGCCGATTCTGATTATCAGTTCGGTGGTAATTATCGGACAAATCATTTTTGCCACAGGCGGTGTAATTCTTTCCGGGCAAAATCTCAAAACCGCTGTATTTTCCGGATTTTCCATGACTCAAATCGGAGAGTTTTCCTATATCATCGGCGCTTTGGGCTTGAGCTTGGGCGTGATAGAAAATTCGCTGTATCAAATTATCGTTTCGGTTTCTGTCGTCACTATTTTTACGACGCCTTTTGTGATGAAATTGGCAGGACCTGCTTATAATCAGTTGGAGAAGCGTTTACCCGTAACCTGGATAAATTTTCTGAACAAAGACTCCTCCGGAGCGCGTCCCGTCAATCAGTACAGTCTTTGGTCTAAATTATTGAAAGAGATGTCAACGGTCGTTTTAATCTATTATTTTATCTGTATAATCATTATCAATTTTGCTTTGGAATATGGAACTCCCTTTGTACAGACCTGGCTTCCGGGGATAAAAGGGAATCTGGTTTTTGCGGCTGTTCTCATCTTCTCTCTTTCCCCTTTTATACGGGCGATAATTATCAAAAAAGATCACTCCGCCGAATTTGTTCAACTTTGGAAAAATAGCAAGGCCAATCGAGGCCCGTTGGTATTTACCATTATTTTCCGCGTATTGATGTGCGCCGGCTTGATCATGTACGTATTGTTTTATTTGTTTCATACGAATTTTGTCATCGCTTTTACTCTGGCGCTTATTCTTCTGATGATATTCAGCGCTTCCCGCCACCTGAAAATGCGTTCTATCGTGATAGAACGGCGTTTCAAGGAAAATTTTCATGAAAAAGAAAAATTTACGGAATCAAGAGCGCATGTTACCAAAGGATTTGTCAACCACGTATTGGCAAAGGACTTGCACTTGTCTGACTTTGCCATTCTACCCTATTATTCCATTGTGGGTAAAACTTTGAAAGAGTTGAATTTCAGACAATTTTTCGGCGTAAACATCGTTACAATCATACGAGGAGATATAAGAATCAATATTCCGAACGGCAATGAACGGATTTATCCCAACGACCACATTGTGGTTTTGGGTACGGACAAACAGATGGATATATTCCAGAAACGTTTGGAAGAAAAACGCCAGAAGTATGCCAACAAAGAGGAAGATATCCATTCCGAAGTTCGAATGCGGCAAATTCAGATTGAACCGGAATCCCATTTGGCGGGAAAAACCATCCGGACATCCGGTATCCATGAAACATTCGGTTGCTTATTGGTGGGTATTGAACGGAATAAAACTTCTATGCAAAATCCGGATTTGGATTTGGTTTTGGAAGAAGGCGATGTACTCTGGCTCATCGGAGAATATGACAACATAATAAAAATAAAAGATTTATGAGGTTTCTTGGAATTATTCCCGCACGATATGCCTCTACTCGTTTTCCGGGTAAGCCTTTAGCGGATTTATGCGGAAAGCCGTTGATTGTGCGGGTTTATGAACGAGTGGCCGGTCTTCTTGATGAGGTCGTAGTCGCAACCGACGATGAACGGATTTTCGACACAGTCCTGAAATCCGGCGGAAAGGCAATCATGACTTCTCCCGACCACCAAAGCGGCACAGACCGCTGTTTTGAAGCCTATACAAAATTGGGCGAGCATTTCGATGTCATCATCAATATTCAGGGAGATGAACCTTTTATAAAACCCACTCAGATAGAACTGTTAAAAAAATGTTTTGAAGACAAAGACACCCAGATTGCCACATTAGTTAAGCCGTTTCCCGCCGATACTGAATTTGAGACCTTATTTAATCCGAATACGCCAAAAGTGATTCTGAACGCCAAACAACAAGCCATTTATTTCAGCCGTTCGGTCATCCCCTATATCCGGGGAAAACAACATACCGAATGGTTAAAATCACATATATTCTACAAACACATAGGTATTTATGCCTATCTTTCCAATGTTTTGGAAGAAATCACTTCCCTACCCCAATCTTCCTTAGAAAAAGCGGAATCCCTCGAACAACTCCGCTGGATTGAAAACGGATATGTCATCAAAGCCGGAATAACCGACGAAGAAACCATCGGTATCGACACGCCGGAAGATTTGGCGCACGCCATTCAGCGTTATCTCTACCAAGCGAATCATTCCTAACGGAATGAAATCAGCAACTTTACCGAAAGGCGTAAGTTGTTAAAAAAATTATTATTATAAAAATAATCGACTGATAAACAATAGATTACGACAAATCAACATTTCTTTTATGAAAAAATATCCAAAAATATTTGTTTGTTTAAAAAATTCTTAATTACCTTTGTTCAAGATTATAGTGAATCAGACATCTTTATGAAGACAATTAGTTTTAAAACAGTGTCAGAAACACTGAGCGAAAAAGAACTGAAAAATGTTCTTGGAGGTAGTTGAGTATATCAAGAATCAAATATTCATTTAAGGTTTGATTTCTTGATATACCCTTTAAAAACAAAATGTATGAAGCATTTTTTATCTTTGCTGTGGATAAGAGTGTCAACAACTGGAAAACAGCGGTTAAAAGTGAACATATTGCCGAAAATAACAGTTTTTTGATTTCAGAAGATTCACGTTTTATAAAAGACCTTAAAATTATTGGTAATAAAATTCCATATTATATGATTTATGATCGCAAGGGTCAACTTATAGATGATGATGCCATGCGACCGGACGATAAATCTTTTGTTGAGAAAATGAATGAAATCATAAAATCGAATGAATGATCAATGACATAAAATTGTTTATGAATTATTATGAAGAACACAAGCGCAGATATTTCAACAGGATATTTGAAAAGGACTTCCTTTTTGGCATGCCTCCATCGCTAAAAATACAGCGCATTTATTAGCCAATCATAAAATAGTCGTCAATTTTAATTATACTGGGCGCAATGGTGGTAAATTTGTAATACAGCAGTTTGTCATACATGGCAGCTTTGCGTTCCAACGGTAAGTGAAGTCGAACGTTCCTGCGCCCGGTTCTATATCGCCGTTCTCTATTTTTGAAATATAAGACTTACCGGATCCGATTCGGTTTGCCAATTCCTGTTGGGTAACTTTTTCGGCTTTCCATGCCGCAAAGACATATAAAGTTTTATTATCATGCAACTGTAATGTTCCCGCCAAATTCCGATGGAGATGTTCACGAAGAAGCTGAATATGGCTAAAAATAAACAAACAAGCATTACTCAACCACCAGCATTTTGTCGTTTACCGCCATCTTATCGCCCTCTTTGACATATACCTCTTTGACCGTTCCATCAATCGGGCTGCGGATTTCGTTTTCCATTTTCATGGCTACCAAAACGCAAAGCGGGTCGCCTGCTTTGACCGTATCTCCCGGCTGAACATATACTTTGAGTATCACGCCCGGCATTTGCGCTGTAATTACCTGACGACCTACAATAGCCGATTCCGTGCGGGCCAGCCGCATTTTCGTCAGTTCGTCAATGACTTTTACTTGAAAGTAATCGCCTTTGTTTTTTACTTCATAAACGGAATCATGCAATCCGGTTATCTGAACTCCGTGCGATTTGTGATTCATGATAATGGAATGAATCGTATCGCCGCCCACATTATAATCGACCTCATAGACTTTTCCATTGACGGAAACCTTTTTGATGGGTCCGTCTTCCAGAATTTCCACCTTGAACTCGGTGTCGGGCATATCGTTTATCGTTGCAAAATAAGTTGCTAAAGCTTTCATAATTTAATAATTGTTTATTGACATTTGTAATTTTCCGTAATATTTCCAGAGCGATTCACCCACCAGCGGAACCGTGGTAGCGCGGGCGGCGGCTTCTTTTTCCTGTTCGAAATGTTTTAAGGCAGCAGCAATAATCGCCACGGTCGGGTCGCAGTTTTGCTTGCGTTTCAATTCTTCCAAATCGAATTTCGTATCAATAAAAGTGGTATCATAATTCCCTTTCAAAAAGGTTTTGTTCTGCAACACCCTTAAATGGAACGGAATCGTTGTTTTGATACCCAGAATCTTGTATTCGCGTAAAGCCCGTTTCATATTGGAGATAGCCGATTCGCGGTTGCGTCCCCAGATACACAATTTGGCAATCATGGGGTCGTAGTGCAAAGACACTTCAAATCCGGCGTAGGCTGCGCTGTCTAAACGAACATTTCTGCCTTCGGGCGCTTCGCGTACACGGATAATGCCGGGCGACGGCATGAAATTGTTTTCCGGATCTTCGGCATAAATCCGACATTCGATGGCGGCGCCGCGAAATTCAATATCTTCCTGTTTGTATGGCAACGGATTTCCGGAGGCTACGAGAATCATGTCGCGCACCAAATCGACGCCCGTACATTCTTCCGTCACCGGATGTTCCACTTGCAGACGGGTATTCATTTCGAGAAAATAAAAATTCTGGTCTTTGTCCATCATAAATTCCAAGGTGCCGGCGCTGTAATAACCAATTTTCTTACAAGCTTCGACTGCAATGGCAGTCATCTTTTTCCGGGTTTCTTCCTTGACGAAAGGCGAGGGCGATTCTTCAATCACTTTCTGGTTTCGCCGTTGGATGGAACATTCGCGTTCATAAAGATGAATCACGTTTCCATATTTATCTCCCAATACCTGCACCTCAATGTGATGGGGATTCTCAATGTATTTTTCAATATAAATGGCATCGTTTCCAAACGAATTGGCCGCTTCGGAGCGCGACATCCGGAAAGCGGCATCCAAGTCATTTTCCTTGCGCACCAGGCGCATGCCTTTTCCACCGCCGCCTGCAAGCGCTTTCAGCATAATCGGATAGCCGACTTCTTTGGCTTTTTCGCGGGCTTCTTCCACATCGGCAACCGGCTCTTTCGTTCCGGGAACAATCGGTACGCCGGCTTCCTGCATGATTTTACGCGCTTCCGTTTTGATGCCCATCTTGGCGATAATGTCAGCGCTCGGACCGATGAAATTCACGCCTCCTTCCTCGCAGCGGCGGGCAAAGTCGGCGTTTTCGGACAAAAAACCGTATCCCGGATGAATGGCTGCTCCGGTTGCTTTGGCAATTTGCAGAATCAAATCGGGTTTCAGATAAGACGTATCCGATTCATTCTCAGAGATACAATAAGCTTCTTCAGCATACCGGACATGCAAAGCGCTCCGGTCAACATGTGTATAAATGGCTACCGTAGGTATTTCCATTACGCGGCAGGTACGGAATATCCGCATCGCGATTTCTCCGCGATTAGCGACTAAAACTTTCTTTATCATAATTCAACATTTTACTTTAAACTTTAAACCTTAAACCTCAAACTTCAACCATTTAAAGCGGTATATTTGAATGTTTCCTGGGAGGATTGGATTGCCGTTTGTTAGCAAGCAATTCAAAACTGCGAATCAATTTCTGACGGGTTACCGAGGGTTCAATAATTTCGTCAATATAGCCCAATTCGGCTGCACGATAAGGGTTTGCGAATTTTTCGCGATAATCGTCCTGTAATTCTTTCCGTTTGGCTTCCGGATTTTCTGCTTCGGTAATTTCTTTACGGAAAAGAATATTCACAGCTCCATCGGCTCCCATCACCGCAATTTCTCCGGTTGGATAAGCATAATTGAAGTCGCCCCGGATGTGCTTTGAACTCATCACATCGTAAGCGCCGCCGTAGGCTTTGCGGGTGATAACCGTCACTTTGGGTACGGTCGCTTCGCAATAGGCATACAACAATTTGGCTCCGTGACGGATAATGCCGTCGTATTCCTGATTCACGCCCGGAAGAAATCCCGGAACATCAACCAAAGTCAGTAGCGGAATATTGAAAGCATCGCAGAAACGAACAAATCGCGCCGCTTTGACGGAAGCATTGATGTCGAGCGTTCCGGCCATGGCGGCAGGTTGGTTGGCAACTACGCCAATCGTCTTGCCGTTCAAGCGGATATATCCAATCACAATATTTTTGGCATACACTTCCTGAACCTCATAAAAATTTCCATCGTCGGCGATGGAAACGATTAATTCTTTGATGTCGTAGGGTTGATTGGGATTGGTAGGAATCAATAAATCCAAAGACGGGTCTGCCCGGTTGGGGCTGTCGGTAGTCGGCACAAAAGGCGGTTCTTCCATGTTATTGTTTGGAAGGAACGACATTAATTCCCTGATTTTCAAGATGCAATCAATATCATTATCGGCAGAGAAATGGGCGACGCCCGATTTGCCGGTATGTACATCCGAACCACCCAGCTCATTTTTCGTTACATCTTCCTGCGTTACACTTTTTACCACATCCGGTCCGGTAATAAACATATAGCTGCTTTCTTTCACCATAAAAATATAGTCCGTGAGAGCAGGAGAATAGACCGCTCCACCGGCGCAAGGCCCCATGATGGCGCTGATTTGGGGAATTACCCCAGACGCCATCGAGTTTCTGAAAAAGATTTCGGCATATCCTGCCAACGAACGAACGCCTTCCTGAATACGTGCACCGCCCGAATCGTTCAATCCGATGACGGGAGCGCCCACTGCCATAGCCATATCCATTATTTTGCAAATCTTATGGGCGTAGGTTTCCGACAGAGCGCCGCCAAAAACCGTAAAGTCCTGTGCAAAGACAAAGACCGTCCGTTTACCGATTAATCCGTATCCGGTAATTACGCCATCGCCCAAAGGGCGCTGTTTTTCCAATCCGAAATCGTAGCATTTATGAGTTACGAACTTGTCTATTTCTACAAAAGTTCCCTTTTCCAATAACTGTTCGATTCTTTCACGCGCAGTCAATTTCCCGGCTGCATGTTGTTTGGAGATGCGATTTTCGCCGCCACCCAATTCCGCCTGTTGATTCAGGTCTTTCAATTTTTCAATTTTCTCCTTCATGATAAAGTTGTTAAAATTTATAGTGATGTTTGATAAAAATTAATGATTGAATACTTTAAAAACAATCCGGCTAATGTAAAGTTGTGTTTTATCATAATATCTTTTTGACAAAGTTAGTTTATAAAATAGAAGTATTATTACAGATTATCGCCTTATTTTTTCATATCTGGTTCAATCGAAAAAACAACCGTCATTAGGATTATTGAATGAGCTATGTGAAATATCAAAAACATAAAAATTTTAATCCGGGTGCTTGTTTTGAAATTTGATTTTGCTTACCTTTGCACCACGTTCTTTCAGATATCACGCAAAGTGTGGCATAGCGATGCATCTTACTTTGTGGGTAAAATCGGGGGACTTGATAAACTTGGCTTTTATAACAACTTATTATTTTAGAAATTTAATACACAATGAAAACACTAAACAAACTTACCTGTTTATTATTCGTAGGAATGGCATTTTTACTGACTTACAGCGCACAAGCGCAAACCTCCGCTTTGGCAAAATACGAAACGCAAATTGACGGTATTATTGCGAAAATGACTTTGGAAGAAAAAGTGAACATGTTGCATGGCGTTCGTATCTTTTCTTCCGGAGGCGTTCCCCGTTTGGGCATTGCCGATTTTGAATTTGCCGACGGCCCTTTCGGTATTCGTGAAGAATTGATTGGAAATTCTTGGGCGCCAATGGGATTGGGTAACGATTTGGCCACTTTTTTTCCAACGGGTTCAGCCTTGGCTGCTACCTGGAGTTCGGATGTCGCTTATAAATACGGTTTGGCCATTGCTACGGAAGGCCGTTTGCGCGGGAAAGACATGCTTCTCGGCCCGGCCATCAATATACAACGGATTCCAACCGGAGGCCGTACTTATGAATATTTGAGCGAAGACCCGTTTTTGAGTTCCCGGCTTTCCGTGGGTTACACGAAAGGAGCGCAAGACCAAGGTATGGCAGTTTGTCTGAAACATTTTGCCTTAAACAATCAGGAAAATAACCGGGGACAGGTGGATGTAATTATCAGTCCGCGTGCGATGCGGGAAATTTATCTTCCGCCTTTTGAAGCGGCTGTTAAAGAAGCGGATGCTTGGGGGGTTATGGCTGCATATAATAAGGTAGGCGGTTACTGGTGTTCTGAAAATTATTTGCTGCAAGAGAAAATCCTTCGTCAGGAATGGGGTTTCAAGGGATTGATTGTTTCCGACTGGGGTGGCGTTCATTCAACGGTTCCTGCCTTGACAAACGGTTTGAATATTGAGATGCCGGGCGGCGCTTTCTTGGGCAATCGCTTATTGGATTCCGTAAGAACAGGCGCTGTAAAGGAAGAGATCGTCAATCAACGGGTTCGGGAAATATTACGGGTTCGTTTACATGTAAAACCGATTCCGGCCAATGAGGCGACTCAAGTGATCACCTCTCAACCGCGCCAACAACAGATAGCGTATGATATTGCCTCTAAAGCCATTGTGCTTTTGAAAAATGACAAAGCGCAACTTCCTTTGGATATTACCAAATACAAAAAAATCGCCGTAATCGGAGAAAATGCCAATCAGAAAAATGCAACGGGCGGTGTGGGCGCCGGTGTAAAAACGCTGTATGAAATTACGCCTTTGCAAGGTTTGAAAGACCGCTTGGGCACACAAGTAGAAATTGTTTATTCACCCGGCTATGTGGAATTTAGCAGACCTCAAGGACGTCCGGTTCAGGGAGCGCCTCGTCCAACGCCTTACACGCCGGCTGACCCCAAATTAGTGGAAGCGGCTCAAAAAGCAGCCAAGGATGCGGACATCGTTCTTTTCTTTGCCGGAACCAACCGGGAAATTGAGACTGAAGGAAGTGACCGCGAATCCATACAATTGCCTTCCGGTCAGGACGAATTGATAAAAGCCCTGGCAGAAGTAAATCCAAATATTGTTACCGTTATTGTATCGGGCGGCCCGGTTGATTTGAGCGTGGTTAACCAATATTCTCCGGCTATTTTGATGTCTTGGTTTAACGGAAGTGAAGGCGGTCACGCTTTGGCGGATGTCTTATTGGGAAAAGCTGCTCCTGCCGGCAGATTGCCTTTTACTATACCGGTTAAATTGTCGGATTCCCCGGCTTATGCCTTGGGTAATTATCCGCAAACGGGAGAAGTGAAAGCGGATATTTTTGTCAATTTAGTGAATGGAAAAGAAACCGAGAAAGCGCCGGCAGCCGGAAA
Source organism: Bacteroidia bacterium (assembly GCA_025999935.1). Taxonomy (GTDB): domain Bacteria; phylum Bacteroidota; class Bacteroidia; order Bacteroidales; family Azobacteroidaceae; genus Azobacteroides. The sequence goes on from BNXY01000005.1 coordinate 39,678, forward strand.
CCGAAATATCGCTTATTATTCGGAAGAAACTTTGGTCGGCTATCGTTGGTTCACTACAAAAAATATACAACCGGCGTTCCCGTTTGGTCATGGATTGACTTATACCACTTTCGATTATGCCAATATTAAAACGGATAAAGTGAAATACGGCGCGGATGAAATTATTAAAGTCAGCGTGGACGTAACCAATTCGGGAAAAGTAGAAGCCAATGAGGTGGTGCAATTGTATGTGCATCGTTTGAAAGGAAAAATATTCTTTCCTGAAAAGGAGTTGAAAGCCTTTGCGAATGTGACTTTGAAACCGGGAGAAACACGCGCGGTTACTTTGGAGATTCCGGTAAAAAATCTTCGTTATTGGGACGAAAAGAAGTATGATTGGGCGCTGGAACACGGCAGCATCGAGTTACAAGCGGGCGCATCCGTTGGAGATATCCGCTTAACGGCAAAAGCTGAAATATAATTATTATTTCACTTTCTTCAAAACATCTTCGTAGTCTTCATCGCCGACCAAGCGTTTGCCGGGGTCGGCGTAGTCTGCGGAGAAGATGCTGAGTGATTGGTCGTTGTCTTGGTATTCCAATTTACTCAGGGTCGAAAGAGAATAAATCACATCTTCAATGCTGTAAGGACGAGTGGTATCAATGATGATATCCGAATTTTCTTCTTTGTATTTTTCCGAACGCCAGAGCACAAAAGGAATTTGGCATTGGCATGGATAAACGTTCGACATAATGTGGCCGCGGGCGTCGCGTGTTTCGTAAACCTCTTCGCCGTGGTCGGAGAAAAACAGTAAATAGGCGGATTCGTTGACTTTTTCCAATTCGCTCAAAATGGCGTCATAAACAAAATCGCCGTACAGGATGGAATTATCGTATTCGTCGATGGTCTGTTTCATTTTTTTATTGCGGAAGTCCAAATCGGCCAAATCGTTTGTCTGTTTATGGTTGAAATGTTCAAACGCTTTGGTATAGCGCGAATTGTAGGAATGATGGTTTCCCATTAAATGAATGAAAATGATTTTATTGTTTTTACCCCCGTCTTTTAGATTTTTTTTAAGTTGTGCAAGCACTATTTCGTCCGGTTTTTTGGCAAGGCTAAGGTCGGAGATGTGTTGAGCTTGTTGGGATATTACTCCGTAACTTGCACCCCATTTATCTAAAATCGGATTATTGGCTATCCAGTAGGTTTCAAATCCGGCAGCATTGAATAATTCCACGAGGGAAGCTTTCTTTTTGTAATATTCAGGGTGTTTGTGATTGGCAAATGTAAGCACTTTTTGCATAACGCCATACGTGTGCGTATCGGGGGTAATTACGTCCGTGTAAATATCCAGTTCACTACTGCGCGCGTCCATGCGGGGCGTTGTTTCCCTGAAATAACCATATAAACTCATGTGGCAGGTGGTTGTGGATTCTCCAAGGAGGACGACAAAGACATGTTTGGTCGAATCGGGAAGGTTGCAACGAACAACGGTTGTCAGTTGCATGCGAAGTTCTTTTTCTTTTTCAAAAGTTTGATATTCTTTCCGGAAGAGCGCATAACTTTTGTAAAATTCCAATGTCGGTACAGCCTGACTCAAATATTGCAGGGAAATATCACATAAAACAATAAGTATTGGAAGAACAAAAAGGACAGGATATGCTTTGATTGAAAGAGAGCTTTTTGAATGTGCTTTCAGAATGAAAAAGATTCCCAAGCCACAATAACCGGTTATGGTTAAATAAATTGGCCACGTGATGAATTGGTTTACATATTCTGTTGATTCTGACATATTTGAGTTAAATATTACCCAGTACATATCGCGTTTCATATACAGATTAGAAAGGTAGAGATAGCTCCAGTTGATGAGATTTGGCATTAGGGAAAGAAGAAACAAAATGCTTAAATAAATTTTTTCGCCTCTTTTTTTGAGAAATAAATCCAGACAAGAAAAAGCCAATCCGACAACTAAACAAATAATCCACGACATACTCTTATCTTTCAGGCTTACATCGCCCGCCCAAAAATAAAAAACAGGATTAAAAAACAAGATGAAGAAAATCAGGCAAAAAGCCCATTTTTTTTCTTTTATTTGTTCGGCAGTAATTCTCATTCTTTCAAATTTTCCACAAAATTAATATAAAACTCGCAATTCGTAAAATAATCAAAAATATTTTTTTTATGAATATAAAAATCTGTAAAATAATTTAACACCGATTGTAAAGAAACTTTACACTTCGCTTGTTGTTTGTTTTTATTAATAAACTCTATATCAATTATATAATTTTTTGGCACGAATTTCGCAGTATATTTAGTAAAGAAACAAAAACAGGATGAACATGAAACGAAATTTGATTTTATGGGTATTATTTCTTTCGCAAATGGTCGTTGCGCAAGAGAAAATCCGGACTTTGGACGAATGTATTCAATATGCTATCCAGCACAATCCGATGCGGAATAAGCAGGAGGCGCAAAATGCCATTTATAAACTCGACCAATTGGAAGCAGTCGGTGGTTTTTTGCCTTCACTAAACGCGGGAACATCCATTTACCTAAATTTTGGCCGAGGAGTGGACCCGGAGACGAACACTTACATTTCGTCCAATACGTTTAGCAATGCGTACGAGATTTCTTCTTCCATGACTTTGTTCGATGGCTTTTCGCAAGTTTATCGGGCGAAAATGGCGAAAATCAACCGGTTGAAAGGAAAAGAAGATCTTCAGGAAATGAAAGACAAAATCGCCTTCGAGGTAATGGAAGTCTTTTTCAACGCGCTCTATTACAAGGGAACGGTGGAATTGGCCGAACAACAATTGGAAGAGAGTGTCAACAACCTGAAAAAGTTTCAGCGGATGGAGGAATTGGGTCTCAAATCGATTCCCGATTTGACGGAAATTCAAGCCAAAGAAGCGGAAGATCGTTTTGTGTTGACTAAACAAATGAATCTTTACAATTTGGAAATCATCAAATTAAAAGGAAAAATGAATTGGCCGATAGAAGAAGATTTACAAGTTGCCGATCAGGATAAAGCGCTTTTGATAAGCAAGGAATCGGAAAACGCTTTTGATGTTTATCGGCAGGCATTGACTACTTTACCCAAAGTTTTATCATCGGATAAATTATTATCAGCTACAGAGATGCAATACAAAATTGCACGGAGCCGTTTGTTTCCGACCTTGTCGATGGGCGCCGGATTTTCTACCGGATTTTCGCGAATGATGGACGGGAGTGTTTATATGTCATTTTCGGAACAGTTGAAAAACCGTCAGGGAAAATATTTGGGATTTTCATTGTCCATCCCCATTTTCGACGGATTCTCCCGTCCTGCAGAGATGAAAAGAAGCAAGCAACGTTTGGTAATCGCCCGAAGTGAACATGAAGAAACGATCCGTCAGGTGTATAGCGAAATCGAACAGGCGGTTGCCGATGTCAACGGATTGTCGGACGAATATCTTCATGCGCAGAAACGATCGGAGGCGATGCTCAGCGCTCATCAGACCAATTTGCGGAAATACGAAGAGGGATTGATTGACGCTATCGTGCTGTCAACCAGTTCCAACCGCTTGCTTAATTCGCGCGTGGAAGAATTATATACAAATTTGAAATATCAATTAAAATACAAATTATTACAATATTATAAAGGAGTAACCCCATGGACATACAATTAGAAAAGAAAAAAGGAATCCAAAAGAAGCACCTTCCGTACATTGCGGGCGGATTGGTTTTGGTAATTGCATTGGCTTGGTTGATTTTCGGAAATCACAGTTCCAAATTCAACGTAGAGAAAAACAAAGTAATGATGCAGGCGGCTACGACCGGCGAGTTTAACGATTACATCCGTGTCAACGGGCAGGTGCAACCGATTAATACCATTCAGTTGAGCGCAATTGAGGGCGGAATGGTGGCCGAAAAAGTGGTGGAAGAGGGTTCGATGGTCAGTAAGGGCGAGGTAATTATCCGCCTGACCAATCCGATGTTGAGCCTGAACATTCTCGACAGTGAAGCCCAATTGGCCGAAAAGCAGAACTTTTTGCGTAATACCCAGGTAACAATGGAGCAGGAACGTCTGAGTCTTCGCAAAGAAAAGTTGCAATTGGATTTGGATATCGAACGTAAAAAGCGTAAATACGAACAATACAAGAATTTGTATAACGAGAAACTGACTTCCCGGGAAGAATATTTGCAGGCGAAAGAGGATTACGAATTTGCCGTAAAAGGCTCGGAATTGGTAATAGAACGCCAAAGGCAAGATTCTATTTTCCGCGGAATTCAGGTAGAGCAAATGGAAGAAAGTTTGAATAATATCCGCAAGAATTTGGTTTTAGTCCGCCAACGAATAGATAATCTCGAAGTGAAATCACCGGTGGATGGACAATTGGGATTGCTGGATGTTGAAATCGGTCAGTCGATAGCGAGTGGAAGCCGCATTGGTCAAATCAGCGTGCTGTCCGACTACAAGATTGAAGCCCTGATTGACGAGCATTACATCGACCGCGTGAAAAACGGCTTGGCGGCGACCTTTGAACGGCAAGACAAGACTTACAACCTGATTGTCCGCAAGGTATATCCCGAAGTGCGCGACAAGCAATTTAAGACGGATTTTACATTTGAAGGGGAACGCCCTGATAATATCCGGTCCGGACAGACTTATTACATCAATTTGCAATTGGGTCAACCGGTAGAGGCTGTGTTGATTCCCCGCGGCGCATTCTACCAGAACACCGGCGGGCAATGGATATTCGTAGTCACGCAGGATGAGAAAAAAGCCGTCCGCCGCAACATTCGGATTGGTCGTCAGAATCCGCTCTACTATGAAGTCTTGAGCGGCTTGGAACCGGGCGAGAAAGTGGTAACATCAAGCTATGATAATTATGGGGATGCGGAAGAGTTGATATTTAAGTAAATATATAAAAGCGTTCTTTGGCATATCGGTTTACACATTATTGTAGTATTTAAGAAAAATAGTGTATATTTTGTCTATACCTATCTGCGAAGAGGAGATCGCACCATTGATCAAATGCAGCAGGCTGCACGTTCCGGCAAACAAAACGAAGAACATTCAGTAGAAGAGAACAAAATGCGTGAATTAGCCGGAAGACATAATGACTCTGCTTTTTATATGAACATAGTGAAAACAAGACCTCCGGAAACGATTGCAAATAGCGTGTAAATCAATATAAAAAAAGTTTGCACGCTTTTTGTTATGAAAAAAACAATTTATTTACCAAATGACTAAAAAATTGTAATATAAATTGTAAAGAAACTTTACAGCCGATTGTAAAGAAATTTTACAATTTCAACAAGACATTATTTTGTAACCGATTGAATATTAGCAAACTATTTTTTTGGCACGATTATAGATAGGATATAGATAAATAATAAATAATATGATGCAACTATATTATGCCTTCAAGGCAATCGTCAATTCCAGAGGAAATAACCTGATTAAAATTATTTCCCTGTCGCTCGGATTACTTATCGGGCTGCTGCTTTTTTCCCGTGTGGCTTACGAAGCCAACTTTGATAATTTTTACCAAGACGTCGATAATTTGTATTTGGTCAAAAACAAGTATATCATCGGCGGAGAAGATAAAGGTTCGTCGCATATTGTGATGGCGCCGATGGCTCCTGCAATCAATGATGAGTTTCCGGAAGTCGCCTATGCAACAAGTGTTTATGCCAATAAAGAGGAAGAACCGTTCTTTTATGAAGAAAGAAAATTCGACTTGAAACCCTTGTTTGCCGATTCGCTTTTCTTTAAAACCGTCGGAGTGAATGTGTTGGGCGGGGACGACCGGCTGTTGAGCGTTGCGGACAATCTGTTTATTTCCGACAAAGCAGCTAAATTAATATTCGGAAACGAAAATCCCATCGGTAAAACGCTGATGTATATGCACAATTATCCCTACACCATTCAAGGTGTTTTTGAAAACATTCCCAACAACAATTCCCTGCGCGGCGATGTAGTCGTTTCTTTTGCCAACGTTAAAAAACAATGGGGTTTGGGTACTTCTTGGGATGGCGGCGATAGTTTTTGGGGCGTAGTCCGTTTGGTTGCGGGTGCAAATCCTTCAACTATCAATCAGAAAATCCCTGATGTCTGGCGCAAACATTTCGATTTTGACCGTCTGGCTGAAGCGGGTTTTGAGTTTACATCCTACCTGTCGCCTTTCAAAACGTTACATTCGGAAGATTCGGGCGTGAACAGTACGGCTATTATTATGTCGTCGCTTGCACTGATTATTTTACTTGTCGCTACGCTGAATTATGTGCTGATTTCGATTTCTTCCTTAGTCAAACGCGCCAAAGGCGTGGGGATTCACAAATGCAGCGGCGCTTCTTCCGGCAGTATATTCGGTATGTTTTTGTACGAAACGGCTATTTTGGTTTTAATATCTCTGCTGTTGGTCGCCGGGTCGCTTTTTGTCTTCCGAACGCAGATTGAAACCTTGATGGATGTTCCACTCGCGGAAATATTTTCCTTGTCCAATTTATGGGTTTCGGGCTTGGTGGTGTTGTTTTTATTCCTGACGGGTGGCATTTTGCCGGCGCGGATTTTCTCTGCTATTCCGGTAACCCAGATATTCAGGGCGTTTACCAACAACAAAAGGCGTTGGAAACAGCTATTGCTGTTCTTCCAATTTGTCGGAATCACGTTTGTTGCTTTGATGCTGATTATAGCCGTCAAACAGTATAGAATATTAATAAATAAAGATTTAGGATATAAAGCGGAAAATATAGTTTATTTCAAAATGAATGGTGTAAATGGCGCAACCGGAGAAGAAACCAACTTGAATATCCAACTGCTGCAACAGGAACTGGAACGTTTCCCGTTTGTGGAAACATCTGCTACAAGCGGTTATATTCCAATGGGTTACAGCGGTTCGATTATCGTTGATGATGAAGGAAATACTTTATTTTCAAGCCGTTACGAAATAGCTGATTACAATTATATACCGACCATGCAGATGGAATTTGTGAATGGCGGTAATTTTACAGGCGCTGGCCAAATAATTGTGACGGAAGCTTTTGTGAAAAAAATGGCTTGGAAAGATAATCCGATTGGGAAAGATGTGAAAGCGATGGAGCAAAGTTACGGTAAAATCGTTGGCGTATTGAAAGATTATGCCTCTGAGCCTTTGTATGCGGGAGCCGGTTATTCCCCTGTTTTAATAGCAGGTCAAACGGTTTGCCGCAGTATCTTAACCCTTCGCCTTTCGGCAATAACACCCGAAAACATGAAAGCATTGGATGATAAATTAACCGAATTGTATCCCAATGACGACATGGGATTAACCATTCTGAAAGAGCAAATTGACAGTCAATATACGCCTGTCCGCATTTTCAAAAATATCATCATCGTGGCTTGTATTTTTATCCTCCTGATAACTTTGATGGGACTTATCGGTTATGTGGGCGACGAAATCCAGCGGCGGCGGAAAGAAATCGCTATCCGTAAAATCAACGGTGCAACTGTCGGCAATATCTTTCGTCTGATTACAGGCAGTTTGTCGTTTATAGCTTTACCGGCAATTCTGCTGGCTGCAACAGGCGCCTATATTGTCGGCGAGTTAGTGCTGCGGATGTTTACGGTAAAAGCCGCTCTCAATGCGCCGGTTTTTATTGGCGGAAGCCTCGCGGTATTATTGGTCATCGCGGCAACGGCTGTGATTAAATCCTGGCGGATAGCGAATGAGAATCCGTCAAAAACAGTGAGCAGCGAATAAGAAAGAGTTAAGAACTAATAAATAATAATTTACAATCATGTTAAAAATTGAAAATTTAAAGAAAGTTTTCCGCACGGAAGAAGTGGAAACCATTGCATTAAACGGTGTATCAGTGGAAGTGAACGAAGGTGAATTTATCGCCATTATGGGACCTTCGGGTTGTGGTAAATCCACTTTGTTGAATATCCTCGGTTTGTTGGATAATCCGACATCGGGAAAATATTACCTGGCCGGCAATGAAGTCGGTCATTTGAAAGAAAAGGAACGCACGCAAGCTCGCAAAGGAAACATTGGTTTTGTATTCCAAAGTTTCAATCTGATTGAAGAAATGAATGTCTTTGAAAACGTGGAATTGCCTTTGGTCTATATGAAGGTTAGCAAAGCGGAACGCAAAAAACGGGTGGAAGAAGCCTTGCATCGCATGAATATCAGCCACCGCGCAAAACATTTTCCCAATCAACTTTCCGGCGGTCAGCAACAACGTGTCGCCATCGCCCGCGCCGTAGTCGCCAATCCCAAACTGATTCTCGCCGATGAGCCGACCGGAAACCTCGATTCCAAGAACGGCAACGATGTGATGGATTTGCTTTCGGAACTGAACAAGGAAGGCACCACCATCGTGATGGTAACGCACTCGCAACACGATGCCGCTTTTTCCCACCGGATTATCAATCTGTTTGATGGGGAAATTGTGACGGAAGTGGAAAGCAAGATGTAGGGAGTTGAGAATTGAGAGTTGAGAATTGAGAATTAAAAAATAAAATAATGAATGGCTTATTCAATTTGGGGACTTTTTTAAAGTTTTTGGAGAAAAACAAAACATATACGTTTATCGACCTGTTTGGCTTGGCTGTTTCGCTGATGTTCGTTATCCTGATTGCGGTTTATACCGTGCAGGATTATCGACCGACCGCTATCACTCTAAGGGTGAACGGATTTATGCCTTGGGCAACGAGGAAAGGCTGGGAAGTGCTTATCGTTTGGCTTACCGGATTCAGGAACGCTATCCCGAAATCGAAAAAATTTGCCCGCTGGCACCCTGGTATGAAGACGAGTCGGTTTCTATCGGCACATCGAAACTTAAGGTCAATTTGTTATTCGCCGATTCAACTTTTTTTGATTTCTTTGATTTTAAACTGTACACGGCAAATCCTGCGCAGGTATTGGCTGCCCGGAACTACGCCGTGATTTCCCGCACTTTCGCCCGGAAAGCGTTTGGAAACGAAGACCCATTAGGGAAGTCTATTACCCTGAACGACAGCGTATCCGTGATTGTAAACGGCGTAATGGAGGATATTAAAAATTCCATCATTCCCTATTGCGATATTCTTGTACGGATTGATAATATCAAACACTTCAATCCCGCCATGGACAGCGAAGAGTTCAACAATGCCGGCAGCGCTTATATTTTTATTCTGGAAAAAGAAAATGCCCGTCTGCAGGACAAGGCGGACGATATGGCGGCTTTCTTCAAGGAAATATTCTGGCTGTATAAGCAGGAAATCGTAAACAAAGTACAATTCATTCCCTTGAAAGAGATTTATTTTTGCGACATGGATGGAGGGATGTTGAAAAAGGGCGACTGGAAATTAGTGATGATATTAATGTCTGTCGGCTTGGCTATTTTATTATTTGCTATTACCAATTACATCAACCTGACGGTCGCGCAATCCGGATTCCGGGCAAAGGAAATGGCTGCGCGGCGTTTGCTGGGATCGACCCGGCAGGAATTGTTTGCCCGATTAATGCTTGAATCTACGCTGCTGTGTTTGATTTCGTTCCTGCTGGCTTTGTTTCTGGCAGCTTTGTGCATACCTTATGCCAACGATTTACTTGCAACAAAAATAGATATTGCCGACGCGGTTTCTGCGGGAAGCATTTGGGCTTCGCTGTGCCTGATCCTGATTCTGGGCAGTATTTCGGGATGGCTGCCTGCAACGCTGATTTCAAATGTCAATCCGCTTGACATTGCCAAAGGAAGTTTCGGACGGAGAAACAAAATGGTTTTCAGCCGGTTCTTTATCATTTTTCAGAATGTGATAACCATTGTGCTGCTGGTAGCATCCATTACGATGGCTGTTCAAACACGTCATCTCATTCACGCGCCTTTGGGATACAATACAAAAAATATCATTGATGTACCTGCATGGAACAATAAAGAAGAAATCTCGGTTTTTGCCAATGAAGTAAAACAGCTCGCATCGGTGAAACGGGTCGGGTTTGCACAGGGAACTCCTTTTAACGGAGGAAACAATTTCACACAAGAATATCCGGATAAAAACAAAAATTTATCCTTCCAGTTCCTGGGCGGCGATACGGCTTGCTACGAAATGTTGAATTTACAGATAATAAAGGATAATCATTTGGGAACAAGTAACATTAATCATTATTTTGGTCATGGTTATCTCAGTCAACAAGCCGTAAAAGAAATCGAAATGGAGGAAGGTGCGACTGAAATCCGGGTCAACGAAAACTGGACGCTACAGGTTGACGGAGTTATCCGGGATATCCGGTTGGGAAATATTACTGCGGATTTACGTCCTGTATTGTTTTTCTTCAGTTCGTTTGAATCCCGGTATCCGTGGGATATATTGATTGAAACGCAAGGCGAACCGGACATTACCTTCGAACAGATAAAACAAATTTACGAGCGTGTCACGCAATTGGATTTCAACGGAAAATTTGTGGACGACCAAATCAAGGAATCGTTTGCTTCCGAGCAAAGAATCAATAAGATTGTCATGCTGTTTACCGCTGTTGCCGTACTGATTGCCCTGCTCGGATTACTGGCGATGTCCACCTATTTTATCCGGCAACGCACCAAAGAAATAGCTGTCCGGAAAGTGCATGGCGCGGAAAATTTCAAGGTATTGTCCGAATTGGTACGGGTATTTTTAGGATATGTCCTGATTGCTTTTGTCATTGCCGTACCGGTTAGCTGGTATATCATGCGGCATTGGCTGGATGATTATGCCTACCGGATAAGTTTAAGTCCGTGGATATTCATAGCAGCCGGAGTGTTTTGCCTGGTAGTATCGTTTATATCTGTTTATTGGCAAAGTCGCAGAGCTGCTAATGCTAATCCGGTAAAGGCGCTGAAAAGTGAATAAGAGATAAAATCGTTCTTTGAAATATTGGTTTACACGTTTTTATAAAAAATAAATCGTTCATTGATAAAAAAATAGTATCTTTGTTCTGTCTAAATTTATTTTTTATGGTACGAACAGTCATTACACCGGAAAATACCAATATTCTATTATCCATACCGGAAATATATGTTGGTAAAACCATTGAGATTACCTATCTTGCATTGGATGAATTAACACAACAACCGAAAAAAACTTTGGGCGATTTTTGGGGAGTGTTGTCGGAAGAAGAAGGTCGTCTCTTGAAAGAACATACGCAACGCGCAAGAACAGAAATATAGACTTTTGATAAATAGATTAAAGCGTGTAAACCAATATTAAAAAGTTTACACGCTTTTTTTATTTTAAAATGTAAAAAATAAATTATCACTGATGCAACAATTTATAAGAAATTTCAACAAACAAAAAGTAGTCGGGCTGCTCAATATCAGCAGCCTGAGCCTCGGCATTATGGTTTCCATTATTGTCGGATTATGGACAATTAACGAACTGAGTTTCGATAATTTTCATAAGGATAAAGCGCACATTTACAGAGCTGTGCTTCATGCTACCCTCAATGGAGAGCCGATGAAATTAGGCTCTACCTTCCGACCCATGGGACAAGAGGCGAAAGACAAATTCCCTCAAATCAAAGATATGAACCGGGTCTGGCCATCCTGGAGCGACTTAAAAGTCAATGAAATCTATTATCCGGGAGTAAAGGCATTTATAGCCGACGAAAATTTCTTTACTTTCTTCTCTTTTCCCTTGAAAGAAGGAGAGGCGGAAACGGTACTGTCTGCTCCCGACAAAGTGGTGATTAGCGAAACCGCCGCTCTTAAATATTTCGAGGGTAAAAATCCTATCGGACAAAGTCTAAATTTCAACGGGAAAGACTTTGTGGTAAGTGGCGTGATGTACGATATGCCTCGCAACTCCAGTCTGCAATCGGATTTTGTGATTCCGCCTTACGACTGGATTCTGAAACAGGCTTGGGGGGATAATGATGTCTATGTTACTTTTTTTAACTTACAAGAAGGAACGGACAGGTCTGCTCTCGCAAAGGATATGACACAATTGGCTTATGCCGGATTGGAATTTTTTGAAACAGTTGGCGCCCGTTACGAATTGGAGCCGCTGACAGAAATGCACTTTAGCGAAGGGTTTATGGGCGATAGCGTTCTTAAAGGCAATAAACCGATGATACTCGTTTTGGCAATAGTGGCTTTGGTGATACTGATTATCTCTTGCATCAACTTTACCAACCTGTTTATCTCGACTTCTTTTTTACGTGCCAAATCGGTAGGAATCATGAAATCGCAGGGCGCCGAAAAATCTTCGTTGATACGGGCGTTTTATGGAGAAACCGCTTGCTACACAGCGATTGCTATTGCTGTCGGTACCTTTTTGGCGGTACTTTCTTTGCCTTTGTTCAACAACTTCATCGGTTCGGAATTGGTCATTGATTTTACGTCCGTGCAACTCTATGCCTTTTTGATTGTGCTCTTTGTTTTTACGGTATTATTGGCGGGTACTTTTCCCGCTTTGTATATCACGAAATTTAATCCGATAGAAACGTTATTCGGCAAATTCAAGGGAAAAAACATCTCTATTTTTCAGAAGAGTTTGATTATCGTTCAATTCACGGCTTCTATTGCGTTGTTGATAGTTGTGAGTTTTATGCAGAAGCAAGTCAATTTTATGGTAACGAAGGACTTGGGTTTTGATAAAGAGAACATAATTTATGTACAGGGACGTGCCGATTTCAGCAAAGATTTTGAAGGCTTGCGCGACGAGTTGCTCAAATATCCGTTTATTGCCGACATAACCCGAAAAAATTCCTTGCCTACCGAATGGAATCAAGGCTGGGGAATCAGTCTTCCCGGCTCCGACGAGACCGTTATTATGGAGATGAATTATATAAAACCCAACTATTTTGAGTTTATGAATATGAAGATAATAGACGGAGAAAATCCTTTTTATCTCGAATCCAACGACTCGATTACTCCGGTGGTTATCAATGAAAGTACACAAAAACTCTTGGGTTTGCCCGATTCGCCCATCAATGAGATTATTGTTGCCAACGGAAGTCAGCGTATGATTGTAAAAGGCTTGATGCGCAATGCCAATATCCGTTCTTTGCGCGACCAGATTGACCCGCAAGTGTATATGAAACATCCGCAGGATATGAATTGGGGTCCGCTGTTCTTCAAATATACAGGCGACCCACAGCAAACTATCCAAGTCATCCGGCAAAAGTGGGAAGAATTGGAACCAAACATTCCGTTTGAATATCATTTCTTGGACGACACGTATAAAGAGCTTTATACTTCCGAAACAAATGTGAGTAAAGTGCTGGCTTATGCGATGTTCATTACTTTCATCATCAGTATTGCCGGTTTGTTTGCCATGGCGTTTTATGTTACCCAACGGCGCATCAAGGAAATCGGCTTGCGGAAAGTAAACGGCGCCACACTCAAAGATTTGCTGTTGCTGCTCAACAAAGATTTTGTGGTTTGGGTATTGATTTCGTTCCTGATTGCTTCGCCGGTAGCGTATTTCAGTTTGCAATCGTGGTTGAATGGTTTCACGGTAAAAACGGCGTTGAGTATTTGGCTGTTTTTATTGGTTGGCATTCTCGCTATGGCGGTGGCACTTTTGACTACGAGCTTTCAGACGTGGAACGTGGCTACGATGAATCCGGTGAAAACATTGAAAACGGAATAGGCGAATATTTAAATAATAGTAATTATGTTCAGAAATTTTATAATGGTCTTGCAGCATTTTAAGATTGCATCAAATTAAAAAGGCTTTGTATCCGCCTATGGCTTTCTCTATCAAATGCGGATTGGAATCTCCGGCAGATTCAAAATAATTCAATGCAAGCATTTGTTTTTTGTTCGGAGATTTCTTCCACAAGCCGACAACCTGCCCGTTTACGACGATGACCGGACGGAAAACACCGTTGCTCGAAACGACTTTGCTGTGATTTTCCGAAGGAAGCACCGCTTTACGATCTCTGTAAGCGATAATATATTCGTCAAAAGCAGGCAATAAAAAAACGGATTCTTTCGGATGAGGTATATCTTTGAATGTCTTTGATAGCCAATAGGTTTGTCCGTCTATTTCTTCCGAAAACAAATCAGACTTTACGGCTTCCAATCCTTTTTTTGCCTCTGTTTGCGATAACCCCGACCACCAGACAAAGTCGGATAAAGTAGCCGGACTGTGGCTTCTAAAATAGCGTTGAGCCGAATTTGCCAATGCTTCCTCTTTCGATACAACCGGACTTGCCGGAACCCGTTCGTCCAACAGGGCATAAGTGTGCTCTTTCCCCTGCATTGCCCCGCTGCAAATAATCGCCTCCACTTCCGCCCGCATCATAAAATGAACCATGCGGGAGGCATCGACCGCGATGTCGGCTTTTTCCAATGCTATTGCCAAGTCTTTTCGCGTCAGGTGTTTATTGCCTTCCAGCGCTTTCCGGATGACTTGATTGCTTTTGTCGTAAAGTTCCTCGGTAATTCCCAAATCCCGGTCTCTTGAACGAGAGGAGGCTTTGATTTTCTCTGCCGACAGCAACAACATTTCCCGAATATATTCGGGGCTTACAAAATGCCAAGTGGGGCGCATGACATGGGTGCGAAGAATTTCTCCTTTGTTAAATGCCTCCTCTATCATCTTGTCCGTACTTGCCGGAAGCCGCGCGCCGATAGCCCATTTGGCCATTCCGTAATCCTGCGCCTGCACAGCGCCCATCCATGAAACAATCGCTTGGGGCGTTCGTAATTCGGCGCCGGAAAGCAGGTGGCTTTGAAGCCGGATAGCGGCAATTTGGGCAAAAGATATTTTCATAAGTCATTTTTTTCTGTAAATCGGAGGCTAAATTAATAAAAAATCCATACTTTTGTGCACTAATACGAAAAAATAGTTAAAATAAGATATTAAGGACAATGGAATATTGGCAAAAAGAAATTGAAACCCTAAGTCGCGAGGAATTAGAAGCCTTGCAACTGAAACGTTTGAAACACACTTTGAAATTAGCGGAGAATGTACCTTTCTACAAAAAAGCCTTTGCGGAAAAAGGTATTTCCACCGCCGGCATCCACTCATTGGACGACTTGCGCAAATTGCCTTACACAACCAAAGAAGATTTGCGGAACAATTATCCCTACGGATTGGCGGCTATTCCCTTGAAAGACTGTGTACGCCTACATTCTTCGAGTGGGACGACGGGAAATCCGACGGTTATTCTTCATTCGGCGAAGGACTTGGATGAATGGGCGAACCAAGTGGCGCGTTGCATGTACATGGTGGGCATTCGCGATACGGATGTTTTTCAAAATACTTCGGGTTACGGCATGTTTACCGGCGGATTGGGTTTTCAATACGGTGCGGAAAAATTGGGTTGCCTCACGGTTCCGGCAGCAGCGGGTAATTCCAAACGGCAAATCAAATTCATTACCGATTTCGGAACCACCTGCCTGCACATTATTCCAAGTTATGCCACCCGCTTGGCGGAAGTCATGTACGCCGAAGGCATCGACCCGCGCCGCGACACGAAACTGCACACGATTTGCATCGGCGCCGAACCCCATTCCGAAGAACAACGGCAACGCATCGAACAATTATTGGGCGTGAAAGCCTACAACTGTTTCGGTATGTCGGAAATGAACGGGCCGGGTGTCGCCTTTGAATGTCCCGAACAAAACGGTTTGCATATCTGGGAAGATTACACGATTGTGGAAATTGTCAATCCCGAAACTTTGGAGCCTGTACCCGACGGCGAAGCAGGCGAATTGGTGCTGACCACCATCAACCGCGAAGCCATGCCGTTAATCCGTTACCGGACACGCGATTTGACCTGCGTTCTTCCGGGCGAATGCGGCTGTGGACGCACCCACAAACGCTTGGCGCGCTTCAAAGGCCGTAGCGATGACATGCTGATTCTGAAAGGCGTAAACATTTTCCCGATTCAAATTGAAAAAATACTGATGCAGTTCAATGAATTGGGCAGCAATTACCTGATTACGGTCGAATCGGTTGATAACAACGACGAAATGCTGATTGAAGTGGAACTGAGCGACCTGTTTACCGACGATTATTCCGTATTGCAACGATTAACACGGGATATTACCCATCGCCTGAAAGACGAATTGCTAATCACGCCCCGCTTGAAATTGGCAGGCAAAGGTTCTTTGCCCGTACAGGAAGGTAAAGCGGTAAGAGTAAAAGATTTACGAAAATTTTAATAACATTGCGCCAAACCTGACAGGTTTTGAAAACGGGTCAGGTTTAATGGAAAATAATAATTAAACTTAATATAAAAAGTATGACAGTTAATCAGATTTCTATTTTTCTGGAAAACAAATACGGAAAACTCAGCGAAATATTGGCTTTGCTGGGCAATGAGCATATCAAAATTATTGCGGCAACCGTAGCCGATACTTCCGAGTTCGGAATCTTGCGGCTGATTGTGAGCGATTCTAAAAAAGCCTACCGCGTATTGAGCGAAAACAACGTAAGCGCCAATCTGACGGATGTGTTGGCGATTGTCACAAAACCGGATGCAGGTGAATTTGCCAAGACTTTGGCGTATTTTACCAGAGCGGGATTGAGCATCGAATATATGTATTGCTTTTCTTTCGGGGAAAAATCCATATTGATTTTGCGCACCAATAACCGCGAAAGTGCGCTGGAAGTTATTCGCCGGCAGAATTTGGAATATATTAGTGAAAATGATTTAATTAGATTATAGTTATGTTTGGAATAGAAGACCCCGGAATTTATATCACGTACCTGATGGCTTTCGGCTGTGTGGTATTTGCCCTCATCTACGGAATAGCCAGATGGAACGAGAAAGACGACGACGAGAGTATTAACCCAGAAAATCCCGAAAAATGAACACATTAACATTAGGTATTATCGTATTGATATACATGTTTTTTCTGGCCTGCTTGGGCTATTTGGGTTATAAGCGAACGAAAAACGCGGGCGATTTCCTTTTGGGCGGACGGAAAACCAATCCGGTAATTATGGCTTTGTCCTATGGCGCCACGTTTATTTCGACCTCGGCAATTGTTGGTTTCGGCGGATTTGCAGCGTTTTACGGCATGGGTATCCAGTGGCTTTGTCTGTTGAATATGCTGGTGGGCGTTATCATTGCGTTTATCTTTTTTGGCCGGAAGACGCGCAGATTGGGCGTTAAACACAATGCGCAGACTTTTTCCCAATTGATGGGCGCGCACTATGGTTCCCGAACGATTCAGATATTTATTGCGGTGGTTATATTCATCGGAATGCCCCTTTATGCGGCGGTTGTGATGAAGGGCGGCGCGGTCTTTCTGGAAGAAATGTTTCACGTCCAATACGATGTAGCCTTGCTTATATTCACGCTGATTGTGGCGGCTTATGTCATCCCCGGCGGAATCAAAGGCGTACTTTATACCGATGCTTTACAGGCAGTTATCATGGTTGCGTGTATGCTATTCCTGCTTTTCTGGTTTTACCATACTTTGGGCATGGGATTCTCGGAAGCCAATCACGAATTGACAAATATCGCTTCTTTAGTTCCCGAAAAATTCAAGGAAATGGGGCACCAAGGTTGGACGGCGATGCCGGTAAGCGGTTCGCCGCTGTGGTTTACGTTGGTCACTTCGCTCATTCTGGGCGTGGGCATCGGCTGTTTGGCGCAACCGCAATTGGCAGTCCGTTTCATGATGGTGGACAGTACCAAACAGCTGAACCGCGGCGTTTTAGTTGGTTGTCTTTTCATCTTCATTACCGTAGGAACGGTTTATCATATCGGGCCTTTGACCAATTTGTATTTCCTGAAAACGGACAATCTCATTTCTCCTCAGATGACCAACGACTTGGACAAGATTATTCCCTTGTTTATCAATCGTGCGATGCCCGAATGGTTTGTCGCCGTCTTTATGCTTTGCATCCTTTCGGCCAGTATGTCCACTTTAAGTTCCCATTTTCACACCATGGGCGGGGCTTTCGGAGCGGATATGTTCCCGAAATTAGGACGGAAAAACAATCCGACTTCTTCCTTGGGCGTTCGGTTTGGCGTGATGTGTTCCATCCTGTTCAGTTATGCCATCTGTTATGTTTTAAGCGCCAACATCATTGCGCGAGGGACGGCTTTGTTCATGGGAGTATGTGCAGTCACTTTCCTGCCTGCTTATTTTTGTTCGCTGTATTGGAAAAAAGTGACCAAACAAGGTGCGTTAGCGAGTATGTGGGTGGGCTTGTTATCGAGTCTGTTCATCATGGTTTTCATGCACAAAGCGGAAGCAGCGCCCATCGGAATCTGCAAAGCTTTGTTCGGAAAAGACGTGCTGATAGAAACCTATCCCTGGTTTGCGGTTGATCAGATTGTGTTTTCGTTGCCGTTGTCGGTAATTACGATTGTTGTGGTTAGTTTGTTGACGAGGGAGAGAAAGTAAACTATTTTACAACGACCAATAACTTAAACGCATTTGACGGGGAAAAAGGCGAATTTGAAAACTATTTATTACCTTTGTATCGGTTTCCAAATACAAAAATTTTATGAAGAATGAGAGTAAACCCATTGGTTTGGGTACGGAAAAAATCGGAAAACTCCTGATACAATATGCTATTCCGGCGATTATAGCCATGACCGCTTCTTCCTTGTACAACATCACGGACAGCATATTTATCGGCCATGGTGTCGGGCCATTGGCGCTATCCGGATTGGCCATCACTTTTCCTTTGATGAATCTGGGGGCGGCTTTCGGCTCTTTGGTAGGCGTGGGCGCATCAACGCTCCTGTCTATCCGCATGGGACAGAAAGACTACGAAACCGCCAACGATATTTTGGGAAATGTTTTTGTGTTAAACCTGATCATGGGTATCGGATTCTCAATTCTTATCCTGCTCTTTCTGAATCCCATCTTGGTTTTTTTCGGCGCCGGAGAAGAAACGCTCCGATACGCCCACGACTTTATGGTTATTATTTTAACGGGAAATGTGGTTACCCACATGTATTTCGGACTGAATGCCCTGCTTCGTTCGGCAGGCAATCCGAAAAAGGCGATGATGGCTACCATTTATACAGTACTTATCAACTTGGTATTGAATCCTTTATTTATCTTCGGTTTCAAATGGGGAATCCGGGGTTCGGCTTTTGCAACTATTATTTCACAAATCATCGTCCTTTGTTGGCTGTTACATCTGTTCAACAATAAAGATTATTTTATTCATTGGAAAAGAGGAATATACAAACTTAAAAAGAAAATCGTCTTCGATTCCTTGTCTATCGGAATGGCGCCCTTCCTGATGAATGCTGCCAGCTGCCTGATTGTCATCCTGATAAACCAGCAGCTTATCAAAGAAGGCAGCGATTTGGCGGTTGGCGCTTACGGAATCGTGAACCGGGTCGCGTTTCTCTTTGTGATGATTGTGATAGGGCTGAATCAAGGCATGCAACCCATTGCCGGATATAATTACGGCGCAAAATTATACCCGCGGGTTATTGCGGTTTTGAAGAAATCCATTCTGTTTGCGACAATTATTATGATTGTAGGATTTACCTTGGTGGAGTTATTTCCACATGCGGTTGCCTCTATCTTTACCACGGAAACAAGTCTGATAGACATTGCCGTTCCCGGACTTCGTTGGGTATTTATTTGTTATCCGTTAGTTGGTTTTCAGATGGTTAGCTCCGCTTTTTTTCAAAGCATCGGTAAAGCCAATAAGTCAATTATTTTGTCAATGACCCGTCAGGTACTGTTTCTGATTCCGATTCTGCTTATCCTTCCTAAATATTGGGGAATAACCGGTGTTTGGGCAAGTATGACCATTTCGGATTTTGTTTCCGTTATTCTGGCGGCGATTTTATTGTGGATAGAATTGAAAAATGTAAAAACAAAATAATAAAAGAATATTTATGAGTGAAATAAATAAAACGCACACACCAAAGTCCCCTTCAGGGAATTTAGGGGTACTTAGCGAAGATGCTAAATACATCATAACCATCGGACGACAATTGGGCAGCGGTGGTAAATTACTTGGCGAGCTTTTGTCAAAAAAACTAAATATTTCCTGTTACGACAAAGAACTGATACAGTTGGCGTCACGGGAAAGCGGTTTGGGAAAAGAATTTTTTGAAAAAGCGGACGAAAAAAGCAGTTTCAGTACGATGGGACAGTATTTCGGCTTCCGTTCGGGATATATGGGCTATAATGCCAACAATTATCTTTGCAACGAAACGCTATTCAAAATACAAAGCGATGTGATTAAAGAACTGGCGAAAAAAGAATCTTGCATTTTCGTCGGACGTTGCGCCGATTACATTCTGCGGGAACATTCCCATTGCCTGAAAATTTTTATCAGCGCCAACTGCAAAGACCGCGTGGAACGCATGATGCAAGAACATCAAATAACGGAAAAAGAAGCCAAAATGCTGATAGAGCAAACCGACAAAAAAAGAGCGACCTATTACAATTATTACAGCAATAAAGTATGGGGAATGGCGACTACTTATGATCTATGTTTCAATTCATCGGCTTTGGAAATAAACGAAATTGCTTCATTTATAGAGAATTATATCAACAAAAAATTCTTGGTTTATTAAAGATTATTATATGAATCTATTCTTTATCATCGCGTTTCTGATTTATACATTGATTAATGTATATGTTTTTTATCGAGGTTGGCAAGCCTTGCCAAAATCCAAAAGAGTAAAATGGATTTATGCGATTGTTTATTTGTTCATTTTTCTTTCTTTCATCATCGCCATGTTGGGAAGAAATCATTTACCTGTATTCATTCAGAAAATACTTTATTTTCCCGGAACATCCTGGTTAGCCGTCATGATGTATCTGTTGCTGTTTTTTATTCTCACAGATTTAATTTATTTTCTCTACCGGATTTTTCACGGTATATCTTATAAGGATAAGAAAAAATTTCGTAAAATGCAGGTTTTTACGGGATATTCTTTAGTAATCGCTCTTGCCATTTACGGATATGTGCAATTTTCGCATCCTAAAATCGTGGAACAGGAAATTGTTATTCACAAAAACTCCGGCAATTATAAAGAATTGAAAGTAGTAGGAATCAGCGATTTGCATCTGGGAATAAACATCGACAAAAAACGTTTGGCGAAACAAGTAAAACTAATTAACGAACAGCATCCCGACTTGATAGTGATTGCCGGGGATATTGTTGACAACAACGTTTTGCCCTTGGAAAAAGAAAAGATGTGGGAGGAATTTGAACAATTGCAGGCGCCGCTTGGCGTTTATTTCTGTCCGGGTAATCACGAATACCTGAGTGGTATCAAACCAAGTATGGCATTTCTAAAAAAAACAAAATTACATCTGTTGATTGATAATTATGCTTTGGTAGATAATAGTTTATATATCATTGGACGAGACGATAAACAAGGAAATCCGCAGCGGAAATCCCTGAAAGACTTGCTTACGAACATCAATCCCGCCCTACCCATGGTTCTCTTAGACCACGAACCTTATCATTTAGAGGAAGCCGAAGCAAATGGCATCGACTTGCAATTTTCAGGACATACACACAATGGTCAAATATGGCCGGGAAATCTTGTGGTAAAGTGGATATACGAATTAGGCCACGGTTACAAACAACGCGGAAACACCCATTATTTCGTATCTTCCGGATTGGGATTATGGGGCCCGCAATTCCGCATCGGCACCGAATCTGAGGTGGTCGTTTTCAATATTAAATTTAATTGATTACCTTTGCGACGAAAAATAAAAACAATGAATGGAACGCGGATTTACGCGGATTATCCCTTCGGAGATTAATTTTAAAAAATCTGCGTAAATCCGCGTTCCATAAAAAAACAAAAAATATGATAACGATAGACCAATTACGTGAAGTATTGGAGCGCGAGTCTGCGCTGAGGGGGTATCTTTGACGTCGATGCCAAAACGGTTCAATTAGAAGAGGAAGAACTTCGTACACAGGCGCCCGACTTCTGGGAAGACCCCAAACGCGCCGAAGAGCAAATGCGCAAAGTACGCGAAATCAGATTCTGGATTGTGGCTTACAACGATGTCAAATCGGCTGCCGAAGAATTGCAGTTGGCTTTTGATTTTCAGAAAGAAGGCATTACCACCGAAGAAGAAGTGGATGAAGCTTACAGACATGCCATTGCCCTGCTCGAAAATTTAGAGTTAAAAAACATGCTTCGCTCGGAAGAAGACCATTTGGGAGCCGTGTTGAAAATCAATGCAGGCGCCGGTGGAACCGAAGCCCAAGATTGGGCGGAAATGCTTTACCGGATGTACAGCCGCTGGTGCGAGAGCAAAGGTTATAAAGTGACCGTTACCAATTGGTTGGACGGAGACGACGCCGGCATTAAAACGGTAACGCTTCAAGTGGAAGGCGATTACGCTTTCGGTTATCTGAAGTGCGAGAACGGCGTACACCGCCTCGTGCGCGTTTCGCCCTACAACGCCCAAGGCAAACGGATGACTTCCTTTTCGTCGGTTGCCGTAGTTCCGTTGGTGGACGATACCATCGAAATAGATGTCAATCCGGGCGACCTCACTTGGGATACTTTCCGTTCAAGTGGCGCAGGCGGACAAAATGTGAACAAGGTGGAAACCGGCGTTCGGTTGCACTACAACTACAAAGACCCCGATACCGGCGAAGCGAAAGAAATTGTCATAGAAAATACGGAATCCCGCTCCCAGTTCGGAAACAAAGACAATGCGATTCGTTTGTTGAAATCGCAATTGTATGAATTAGAATTGGAAAGACGAAGAAAAGCCTCGGCCAAAATCGAAGCCGGCAAGAAAAAAATCGAATGGGGTTCGCAAATCCGTTCGTATGTTTTCGACGACCGAAGGGTAAAAGATCACCGTACAGATCACCAAACTTCAAATGTTCAGGCTGTAATGGACGGCGATTTGGACGATTTTATCAAAGCGTATTTGATGGAATTTGGCGGAGAGGAATAATTTTATAAGACCATAAAAAAACAAATTAATTACACATGAAGATATTTTTTATTAAAACATTTTTTTATATTTGCTGTTTTAGCTTATCCTTTAATCTGTTGGGGCAAACTTCCGTCTATCCGAAATTTGAGAATGCGGTTCGGGTAATGTCGTATAATGTCCGTAATGCAATAGGAATGGACGAAAAGGTGGATTACGAGCGTATTTCAAATGTCATTCTTCAAGTATCTCCGGATGTGGTTGCTTTACAGGAACTTGATAGTGTGACCGAACGGAGCGGAAAAACGGATGTGCTATCCGTTTTAGGCGGATTGACCAAAATGTACGCTGTATATGGAGCATCCATTGATTTTCAGGGCGGAAAATATGGCGTGGGGATTTTGTCGAAAGAAAAGCCTTTGTCATGGAAACGAATCCCGCTGCCGGGACGCGAAGAACGCCGCTCCCTGTTGATTGTGGAGTTTGAGAAGTATATTGTTTGCTGTACGCATTATTCCCTGAATGCAGAGGATCGCCTGGCTTCTTCGAAAATTGTAAATAAAGAGGCGGCTTCATTTGGAAAGCCTGCTTTCTTGGCCGGAGATTTGAATGGTCAACCGGAATCGAAAGAAGTTCTGGAACTCGCCGAATTTTGGAAAACATTGAATGATCCCAAAAAATTCACTTTTCCGTCCGATAAACCGGACATGACTATTGATTATATTTTCGGTCATAAGGCGGATGGTAAAACCTATTCCGTATTGCAGCGGAGGGTATTGGACGAGCCGGTCGCTTCGGATCATTTACCCTTGTTTGTGGACGTTCGACTGAGCGCGGCTCAATCGGAAATTCTTCGTACCAATCCGTATCTTCAAGCTCCTGCAACGGATGCCATGACTATTATGTGGCATACGAACGTGCCTTGTTACAGTTGGTTGGAATACGGGACGGATACTTTGAATATGAAACGGGTACGCGCTTATATTGAAGGAGAAGTTATTGCCAATACCAAGTTAAACAAGATTCGGCTTACAGGCCTTACGCCGGGTACAAAATATTATTATCGGATTTATTCCCAAGAAATTACGTATTATGGGCCTTACCTGAAAGAATTTGGAGAAACGGTAAGTTCCGGAATCACTTCTTTCAAGACTTTGGATGATAGATCAACTGACTTTACAGCCGTTATTTTCAATGATATCCATGATAATTATCCGCTGTTTGATAAATTATATGCCCGGGTAAAAGATATTCCATATAATATTGTATTTTTCAACGGGGATTGTATTGCAGATGTCCAGAGCGAATCGATAGCCCTTAATTCCATCGGTTATTACGGTAATAAAATCGGTGCGGATAAGGTTCCCTGTATTTATCTGAGAGGTAATCATGAAACCCGTGGCGCTTATTCCATGTTTTTGTGGAACTTACTGGAGCGCATGGATGGACATTCTTACGGGGCTTTCAATATCGGGGATACCCGTTTTGTCCTGCTTGATTGCGGAGAAGACAAACCCGACGAACATCCGGTTTATTACGATTTGAACGATTTTACGCAACTCCGTAAGGATCAGGCCGGATTTTTGAAGAAGGAAATTGCTTCAAAAGAATTTAAATCGGCAACCAAGCGGGTATTGATTCATCATATTCCGGTATATGGAATGAGGGAGGAAGCGTTTCTTCCCTGTCGTGATTTTTGGGGTGATGTGTTGGCAACAGCGAATTTTTCGGTTTGCCTGAACGGGCATACTCATCGTTATAATTACATTCCCAAGGGACAGGAAAGCAATAAATTTCCGGTAATTATTGGTGGCGGTAGTAATGAAAAATCAGCTACGGTAGCAATCTTGAAAAAAACGGGAAAAGTGTTGACTCTGAAAGTACTGAATACGGAAGGCGAGTGTTTGCTTGATTTGAATTTGTGAACAGAAAAAAATATTTTTTTATTAGCACTTGTATAAGTCGTAAAAAGTTTGTAATTTTGCAGTCGCTTTAAGAAAAAGCAGGTCCTATAGCTCAGTTGGTCAGAGCATCTGACTCATAATCAGGGAGTCCTTGGTTCAAGCCCAAGTGGGACCACAAGTTGAAACAAAAGCACTTACGAATATAAAAGTAAGTGCTTTTTTTATTGGGGGTTGCACACAATTTGCACACAGCTTATTATTCATTCGTAATCACATAAAATTCATTACCTGTTTTCTTCAATAGCAAATCGGTAGCCCCTAACAAAGTCAGTAATTCGGAATCATCAGATAATTTACTCTTTTCAATGCCCGGCTGCACAACATAAATATTGAACTCTATATCACAGTAACTCGACTGTAACATATTCATGATTATCAAAAGTTCATTATCTCCTCCTCTTTCAAATCGAGTAGGTTGCGCTTGTTTGATACGGGTGCTATTTCTGCGTATCATGTGTTTAATCAACTCTATTGGACTATGTTTCCAATGGTAGCTTCGTTGTGCTTGTCCACACACTTCATACAAATCTTTAAGCCTCCCACCGGGTTGTTCTTTGGAAGAAAATTTACAGTGATATAATTCAAATATCAACTTATGATATTCTGATTCGTAACTTTTTATAGCAATAATATCACTTGCTTCATTAGCACTGTCATCATCGAAGATAATCGTATATTCCAAATCTTGTTTCAATGTATGAATTATCTTGTATTGAATGGAATCCTCGTGCTTTACTTTTGTCTGGGATTCTTTTGTAATCACAATTCCGTCCCATTTGTATGGAATTACCTTTTCTGTATCAAAGGGAGGTATTTTATATTTGAAAGGAAAGAATAAATCATTATACAATTTTGAGTTATCTTGAAACCAAATAATGGGCGGATATTCAAAAAACAAGTCGGAAATGCCTTTCATTTCATTCTTTTGGTTTATTTCAATAGGTATTCCCTCAATACATTTGTATTGAAATCCTCTACCGTTTTTATCTTCATCAATATTTAATTGATATATTGAAATGTTATTCGCAATTATAATTCTAAATGTAATGGAACTGTCGGTAAAAGTCACTAATTCAATATCATAATCAATAATAAAATTGTTCCCAAAACAAGCCATTTGCGGTTCGTAATAGAATTTTTCATTCCATTTAATAGAAATAGGAATTTTATTTTCAGGAAGTTGGGATATTCTTTCCGGCTTCTGAATGAAATCGAATATATTTTTTGGATCAATCGTTTCATCCAATAATTTTGCACCGGTTTTATCACACCAATCACAATAATCGGGTATTGATTTGACTAATTTCGTCCAAACTCTCCCTTTGTTTGAGCATCCAATCGTAATTTTCTCCCCATCTTCATAGCCTACGCCAAATAAATTGGAACTGTGCATCCCTTTCTCAAGTTCGCTTAATCCTTTCACTATCCCATTTCCTGCATACATTGTAAAACTAATCGGACCGTCTATTTGAGATTTTAAGCCGAGATTAAACAACTCCAATTGAAATACATTGTGCAAAGTTCGATAAATATCTGCTTCATTATATAGTGAGATGTTTTTCCCGACCAAAGCTTCTGCAAGTTTTACATGAGTAGAGCCATTATTTGAGCTGTTGATGTACAAAAGTTTTTGTTCCGGATTCAAGTAGGCAATATAAAGTTCGTATTCGGTATTCAGTAAATCGTCAATTTTTCCCCACATAACTTTGTCAGTATTTCGGGCAATGATTACCTGCAAATTTTTCACATTATGCTCTACGGCAATCGTTTCGTATTTCTTATTGTTAAAGTAAGTTGTATATTTTTCGGGACGCCAAGAAACTACGCTGTCATATAACTTAAAAACTACGGTACTCATTGCCGGGGTAATATTGCGCAAGGGTATTTTGTATGAAAGCGGAACATCGGAAAAATTCTTGAAAAAGTTTTCATTTTCAAGAATATTACCAATGATATTTTCATTCGATTGACTGATGATTTTATCCCAATCGGAATCTTTTTGATATAACTTGTGCAGAGCATCTCGAAAATTATTGTCTGCAATATTAGCAATAATAGTGGCTTGCCCCAGATGATTACCTGTTGTTCTTGTAAATCTTCCAATAAATTGGAAAGTAGTCGTTACATTTTTGTGCATTACATGCATGGCACAAATTTTCAGCTCTGGAAGATCGAATCCTTCACCAAGCATATCAACACACACTATTATTCTATGCTTTTTCTCTTTTATGCCATCAAGTATTATTTTTTGCTGTGATTTTAAAATGTTGCTATGAATAAACACCGGAGAGAACTCTATGTATTTTTGATATATTTTCTCATAAATATCTTCTGCCTTTTTCATTTCATCAACACGTGCCATCAAAATATGGTCATATCCGGCTTCGAGGTCTCTTTTTAATGTTTTTACAGCTTGCTCTGCTATTTTTTCATCTGCCGTTTCCGGATTAAAATCAACAATCGGCACAAAAACAATCTTCTCATAATAATTATCCCTTTGAGCCAATGATAAAGGATAATTATAAATCGTTTCTCCTTCCAATCGTCCTCTGTCATTTCTAAACGGTGTAGCCGTAAAAAGTAATATTGGTTTCTTCTGCGTTTCAAAATTAAGTTTTATTTCCCGCCAAGTTTGTGCAACTACATGGTGGGCTTCGTCCACTATTAAATGGCTACATTCCTTAACTATTCTGTTGAATAAATCTGTTTTCCCTTTTTTGAGCGATGCGAGGATATACGGTGTTGAAATAATCACATTGGCATCTAATATTTTCTCTACATCTTCCATTGTATCAATGGATTTTTTTAAAACCGATACTTTAGGATAAAGAGCATGTTTGGAAATGATTTCAAACTGTTTAAGAATTCCTAACCTGATATATTTTTTTGATATTTGCGTTCGCAATGATTCGGAAGGAACAATAACCAAAGTTTTGCTACTTTGGTTTGCTATTAACAAGCAAAGCATCGTTTCTGTTTTTCCTGTACCGGTTGGCATTACTACTAATGCAGGTTTTTCCGAAATACTCCAGTGCGCTAAAATAGAATGTAATGCACCAATTTGAAGCGGTCGTAATCCGTATTGAATAATTTCGCCATTATGGTTTCTCTTTTCTTGCCTGTATTGAAAAGCATTATCCCATGAGGCGAGAATTTCGGAATGAGAGGGATGCATACCTATTTGCAGCTCTTTTTTGCACTTTTGAATAACATCTAAACTGCATTTTTGGTTATCATTCAATTGAAGATAAAATACAGCGTGATAACCTTCTCTCGGATAGTTATCTTTGGACTTTGATAAGAAGTAAGTATGTCCATGTGATGTTTTGAACTCATAACCGGAAAACTTATTGCCTTCATATTTAATAAGAAAGTCGTCTTCTTCACCTATAAAATAGGTTTTCTTGTTTCCGCCGATTGATTGTGTAACTTCGACAGAGAAGTTAATGGATATTGTTTCTTCCGGGAATAAACTGTTCATAATCCACACATTTAAATGTTATTAATCCTACAAAGGTAGAAAATTAGTAGTTGTAAATTAACGGATTAAATAAGATTCTTTCAACGGAGTTTCAACATTGTTGAAAAAATAATGGATGATACGGAATCATATTAGCCGCATAATTAACAAAATATCAATCACTTAGAAATAGAAATAAGTACTATTCTAAAATATAAAAATATGAGAATACAAATTTTATCACTACCTTTGCCATAGAAATTTTAGTACATGAGTTATACGTATTTTCATATTATCCGATTAGGATGTGCTTCCATTCAAGCAGATGGAATTAAAATTGCATCTCTTTTACAGAAGAAAGGATTGTTTCTGTCTTCCGGAATTGAGGATGCTGATATTATAATTGTATTGACTTGCGGATTTTCTTATAAACAGTATAATGAATCTATTGACACAATAAAGAAGATAAATTATCGCAAAAAAGAATCTGCAAATATATGGATAGGCGGTTGTGTTCCGGCTATTAATAAAAATTTCATTCAAGAGCTGCCTTTTGATGTAGATTTAATTTTTTCTCCACGCAATTTTGAGACGGTGTTGGACGAATACATTAAAAGTCAGCCGCTTTTGTTTCAAACAAATAATACGGTTATAGATTACAATCATGATGAAGTATATCCCGTTCGGATTATAAACGGCTGTACTGAAAATTGTGTATACTGTGTAATCAAAAAGGCATGTGGAAAAGCTCTTTCGCAGCCAATTTCTAACCTTGAACAGGAAATACGGAATATTGGTAATGAAATAAAATGTGTTAGTTTGGTTGGCGAAGATATTGGCGCTTACGGCAAAGACATTGGTACGACTTTGGAAGAACTTATCCAATTGATTGTTCTAGTTCATCCTGAAATTAAAATATCTTTTACTACAATTCATCCAAAATATTTTATTCAGGACTTTCAGATGTTTGTTAGAATATTTGACACTTATGGGAAAAATTTAATTCCTGTATTACCTGTTCCGATTCAATCCGGCTCAAACATAATACTGAAACAAATGAAACGGAATTACAATATTGAGGACATCCTTATTTGTTTTCAAAATTTCATTGAAAGATTTCCCGAAATCCAATATCAAACAGATATTATGGTAGGATATCCGGGTGAAACATGGGATGATTTTCTACTCTCAAAGCGTATAGTTGAAGAACTGCCGCTTTCTGCATTAAGTTGTTTTAAATTTGATGATATGACAGGGTTAGGTAATACTGTTTCCGAAGAAGACAAAGTCAAGCGGCTAAAGATAATATCTCTGGCTTTTGTCCGTTCTTATTGTAAGGCGAACAATATTCAAGATGGTAGCGCATTGAGAGATGCTCTTGAGAAAAATAAAATTTTATTAAATATAAATTTATAAAAATATGGATTCGGCAAAAGCAAGACAAGCAAACAGCGACAGCAATGTGATTGGGTTTGAAGACCTTTTCAGCGACACCGACATAGCCAATATGTCAACCGGCAGTGTAGATGAAATCTTTGATTTTGTCTATAAGTTTATTAAACGAGAGGATAGTGCGGTATATCCCCATTTGGATGGAATTTAAGTAAGTTATAATTTTAATATAATAATACCGAATATGTTATGAAAAAAATGATTATTTGGTTAAAAGATGACGTTCCTCCTTTGCTATCGAAGATTAGGACAAAATGGGAATCTTTTAAAAGACGGAGAATGCTTTTCGTAATTACATTAGGAACAATTGTAGCTCCCTTATTTGTGGGATTAATTCAATGGGTGTTTACTAACTATCCAACAATTATATCAATACCAACACTTAATTATACTATAAAAACTGATTGTATTTCTTTAGGAGTATGGATAATATTAGGTGAAATTCTGGGTATATTTTTCACTTATTTAATTGATAAGCAAATACGTATAAATCGTACAAAAAAACAAATTCCCATTTTGTATGAAATAGTTACGAAACATATCTCTGATGTTTATTCAGATAAAGTTAGTTCGGAAAATTATCGCGACATAATTAAATCCCATTTAGAATATGTGGCTGAAACACTTAATGGTAATTTAGTCCAGAATTTTAATCCTAATGACCATTATCTTAAAGAGTTGTACGATGAAAATGTAAAATTAGTAATTGCTTTGACGGCAGAAAATCCTAACCTTTGGTTAGACCCGACAATGTATTTTTATTTGATAAATTGTTGTGTCGTCTCGTTATTGAAAAATGAGAATAATAACGGAACAAAACTAAAAATGAAAGATTTTGTCAATTCTTTTGGTTATCAAGAGGAAATTATTCGTCAGAAAAAAACTCTTGAGAAATTTACTAAACTAAAATGGGATTGGACAACCGATTTGAATAATTTTGATTTTTTCAGATTCTTTCTCTATGATGGAAAACAAAAAGAATGTCTTGAAACTACCGTTTTTCCATCATTAAAAGCATCACACGATTTATTTAATATAAAATCATACTTCAATCAAAGAGGTGATATAGAAAATAGATTAAAAGAAAGGAATCAACTTGGTGATTTTTATGCACATATTGATTTCTTATGGAATGAAATAGGTAAACAAAAGTTTTCTAAGTCATTTAGAGAAGTTATTGATAAACGTAAAAAAGAACACTTGCCGGAGTTTCTTTTTTTGTTCAAAGAAACTGACGAAGATCGAAGTATTCATACAGTTACTGTCCACACTTATGTTGATGGGAATCCGTATTTTGTTGAATATAAGGAAAGCCCCACAAGCAATAATGGATATCAAAAAGTACAATCTCTTGTTTCATACATAGCCCAAAGTGTATATGACACAACGGAACAATATATACCGGCAGAAAAATACCTGAACACGAAAAAATCATATATCAAATGGGAATGAAAATAATAATAAATTAATAATAATACAATTATGAACAAAAAATATTTATTCGGAATTATCATAGTATTGCTTGTAGGCGTTATAGCAGTATCTGTTTTCAACCGGAAAAAAGAAAATAATCTTGTTGTAGGGTCTTTGCTGCCTTTATCCGGTCAATATGGTGCGTATGGAACTATGGCGCAAAGAGGGCAACTATTGGCACTTGATGAAATCAAATCAAAATATAATGACAGTATTAAAATAGCTTTTTTCGACACAGAATACTTGAAAGATGTAGCATTATCCCGATTGATGGAAGCAAAGAACAATAACGTCAAATATTTTGTGGAAATATTCGGCTCCGACCAAGTGGAACATTGTTTAGATTATGCTTATAATAACAACTTGTTTGTTTTTTCGGGTGTTGATACCAAACCCGATTTAGTAGAAAAGGGTAAAGGAAATTTTGCTTGCATTATGCCGAGTGATGCGGATGCCACACGAGAGATTTTTCTGTGGATGGAAGAACAAAATATGAAAAATGTTGCTATCCTGTATGTTAATGATGATTGGGGCGAAGGATTGTTAAGTTCAGCACTTTACAATTTAAGCAATTCGTCTCTCAACTTGGTTGGGCAATTTGACATTAACAGGAATCAACAATCATTCACTTCGACTGTAAGCAAAATAAAAGAAAAGAATCCGGATGCTTTGTGTGTATTTATCTACCCCGATGATGGCGGGCGTTTTATCAAAGAAGCGAGCCGGCAAAATCTTAAAGCCGAATTGTATGCTACTGAGAATTTTACAGGAAATGATATGATTAAAACAGCGCAAAGTTTGGCAGAAGGAGTTAAATTAATCATTCCTGCAACTTCGGGAAACAATCCTGTTAATAAACAGTTGGTTGAAAAGTACATGGAAAAATACAAGGAAGAGCCGACTATTTTTGCTTTGAAAGGATATGATGCCGTATTGGTTTTATACGATGTGTTGCAAAAAGCAAAAAATATTGCTTCCGAAGATTATACGATTGACGATGTAAAGAACGTAATCAGGGATAATTACCATTTTTATGGTGCCACAGGGGATATTGGTTTTAATGAAAAAGGAGAATTTATACCAACAAAATATGAACGTATGGTATATACGATTAAAGACAAAGAAATTCAACTTGTTCCTGTAAAATAATGATTTATGAGATTTTGAAGTTAGGTTTTTTTTACGGATGCTTCATAGGAATGGTTTCCATTGGGTTTGCGTTAATCTACAATATCCTGCATATTGTAGATTTTGCGCATACTGACAGGTTGATTGTTAGCGGATATGTATTTGTGTCCGCATTGACATTTACTAACCATTTCGCTGCCGTTATATTGGCTGTTGCGGCAGGCGTTATTTTCGCCTTTCTGTCGGAATGGTTGATTTACAGACAAGTCCGCAAATATAATCCCAAATTACTGTTATTGACTACATTCGGATTATCTATCGTTATTCAGAATGTTCTCGCTATCATTTTCAGCGACAGTTTGAAAGAATATCCGTTTGTGGAACAAACAGTTTTACAATCAAACCTCTATATAAGGGAATTACTTATATTTCCTGTTTTACTCATTATATCGTTACTGTTGTATTATTGGCTAAAAAAGACAAAATCGGGATTATCCATACGTGCAAGCATTTCAAATCTTGAAAGAGCAAAAACACTGGGAGTGCCAATAAACAAAATATATATCATTGTTTTTGTTTTTAGTGGAATCATAGCCGGACTTGGCGGTGTGTATTTATCTATGGGATATGGATTAACACCTTACTCCGGATTTAAGATTATGATTTTTGCTTTTTCCGCATGTCTGATTGCAGGGCTGAATAATGTGTATGGCTCTGTTATTATTGGGATTATAATAGGTATTTCATTATCTGTTTTTGAAATGCTATTTAATGCTCTTTCGGCAGAACTGTTTACGCTTCTGGGACTAATCACTATATTATTTATTAAACCCCATGGAATATTTGGTGAAAAATTAAGGATTATTTGAAATGGACTTATTGATTTATTTAGCAACAAAGGCAGTCATATTTATTATTTTTCTAATCGCATTAAATTCTTTGATGCTTGGAAAAATGAATTTGTGGGCAATCGGCAATATTGTCTATTTTTCGCTTGGCAGTTTTATTACAGGCTTTGTTTCTAATAATTGGGGAATCAATGATAATCGGTTGTATCTTCTCTTTTTGATAGTGCCTGTTGCCGTATCAATCGTTTCCCTTATTTTTTTCTATGCTTCGCGAGTATTCAAACAGGATTTTTTCCTTTTCTTTTCCCTGTTTTTTATCGAATTAAATTTTGTTGCCAATAAAATGGTAGCCGGTTCAAGCGGTTATTCTCACATTATCAGACCTTCCGGCATACAGTCGGATTTATCTTTGTTGGTTTTTTCTGTAATTCTGTTGATTATCTGCATTGTTTGGATAAATAATTTTGATAAATCCAGAGTTAATAAACTACATTCGGTAATGCGGGACAGCGAAATTTTGGCGTTCTCGTGGGGAATAAACATAAATAAATCTCAAATACCATTATTCATTGCAAGTGCAATTTTGTCGGGATTGATGGGCGTTATGTTCGCTTTTTGTACATACGGCGCAGACCCTAAACTGTTTACCACAAATAATATGATTATCTTATTTGCTTTGCTGATTTTAGGCGGCATAGATTCCATTCAGGGGGCTGTTGTTGCAGGACTTATCTTTGTTTTCTTTACCTATTCATTAGAAAGCGCTTTGTCATCCACATTCCAAATACATGCACCGAAAATAACTCAAATAGTTTTTGGCATATTATTGATTGTCATACCGTTTATTATGCCGAAAGGATTGTTTGGCAAAAGAAATTTTCAGTAAACAATGAAAGAAAGCCGAATAGACATATCAGCCGATTTTTCTTTTTCATACGGAAAGAATCTTCTATTTAAAATAAGAGAAGGACAAAATAATATTGTCTTGAACTGTGGGCGTATATATGGAATTTACGGCGGTAACGGTTGCGGTAAAACTACTTTTTTGAATATACTCAATACTTTTCTAAAGCCAACAACCGGTAAGGTTACTTTTACTTTTCCAACGTATAATTATGTTCACGAAAATGATACAATAACCGCTTCAGAACTAATCGGCAATAATATCAGAAGATGTTTTCAGACCCCTTTACTTGTTGATGAATTAAACATATACGATAATATATCCATTGTTAAACGGCTTTTGAAAAATGAGAATTTTTTAAATACGTTTGCGCTTGGCATGAACGAAAAAAAAGACAGTGAAATATTGCGCTTATTGGACTTAGCTCATTTTACAGG
The DNA here is from genome assembly GCA_025999935.1 of Bacteroidia bacterium. Lineage (GTDB taxonomy): Bacteria > Bacteroidota > Bacteroidia > Bacteroidales > Azobacteroidaceae > Azobacteroides. The sequence continues at coordinate 74,120 of BNXY01000005.1, forward strand.
AAATGAAGATACGGCGACATTGTCATACGGACAAAGGCGAATTATTGCAAATTTACAAGTATTATATAGTGATGCTCAATTAATGATATTGGATGAACCGTTTGCAAATATTCATCATGATATGATTGGTGTGTTAAAACAAGAGTATCGCAAAAAGGTAATTCAAAATAATTCGATTATTGTTATTGTAGAGCATAATAAAACAAATCTGCACGATTTTGCTGATGAGATAATAACCATTGATAATAAACAACTTTCATTAAGGGATTGATATGTTGAAAATAGAAAACTATACAGCTGGATATGCTAATTCCGATTATTTATTTCAGGAAGTATCTCTTGAGGTATTGCCTGCACAGGTGGTTGGGATAAAGGGTACAAACGGCTGTGGAAAATCTACTTTCATTAAAGGACTTGTTAATTTAACCCCGATAAAAAAAGGAACTGTTTCCTTGAATGGAACAAATATATCCGGTTGGGATACGGCTAAAATATTTCAAACTAAACAGATTGGATATTTAAGCCAAAGGGACAGGATTTTTGGGCATTTAACTGTCTCGGAAAATATTCAAATGTATCTGTATTATTCTCAAGATAAAAAGTTACCGGATTCCGATATAAGTAAAAAATTACTTGCAATCATTGATTCCAAGCAAAATCTTTTGGCATCGACATTGAGTGGAGGTGAACAATTAATACTTGCTTTATATTGTCTTGAAATTCTGAACCCTAATGTACTATTGCTTGATGAGCCGTCCGACAGTTTGGATAGCAATTTCAAAACTATTTTGATTGATTTAATCAACTGTTGGAAAATGTCTGGTAAATCTATTTTATTGGTGGAACAGAATATTGAAATGTTAAATATCGTATCTAATAATATTTTAATTTTGAGACAATATGAATCTTATTACTAACATTAAAAATCGGTTTAAGTCTATATCTGAAGTACATACATTGAGACTTATCTCAATAGGAACACTTATTTCTTGTGGTATATGTTCTTTATTATTGAATATTATTATTGTTTTATATCGCAGTAGTAAGCCAAATATAATAGACATAATCATTGTTGTTGTATCATGTATTTTAAGCATATTTGTCGCTTTTGGATTTGATAAATGGTATCGAAATCGTGAATTAAAAAATACACATTACCCATATTCATTTAAAATAATAACAAGAGATTTTCCAAAAATTTTCTCAAAAAGAATGGATATATGTTCACGTATCTGCAAATTACAACATAGACATTATCCAGAATCTTCTAATATAATAAAAAAAGAGTTTCTTAAAAGTTTCTCAAAAAAAACAGTTTTACCTGATTATAAACCACAAAATAATGAGATAGACAAAATCATAAAATCTCCTTTAGATTATGCATTACAAACTCTTGACGGTAATTCATTTCCCCGTTTTAATCCGGATTACAAAACGTTTAACGATATATATAAGAAAGAAGTGAAGTTAATTGTTGCAATAACTGCTGAAAATCCTAATCTTTGGTTAGACCCAACTTCGTGTTTTTATTTGATAAATTGTTATGTTGCTTTTTTTATAAGAATGCAACAACAAAATATAGGCAACCGAATGGAAATGGAAAATTTTAATGAGCTAACTGATGAAAAGCATAAGGAGTTTAGAACACGACATGAGCAATCACTTGAAAAACTGATTAAACAAGAATGGAGTTTTGCCGACTCTGACTTTGATTTTTTTAGATTTTTCCTCTATGATAAGGATCAAAAAGACTGTTTAGAAAAAACAGCTTTTCCTTCTCTCAAAGCTTCCCATGATTTATTTGATATAAAATCATTTTTCACTGAAATAGATGATATTGAAACGGAATTAAAAAAAGGCGAAAATTATCTACCTGATTATTATGCACACATTGATTTTCTTTGGGAGGAAATAAGAAAAAAAAAGCCCGATCCATCAAACTCTCCTTTTAACAGAGTGATTGATGGCCGAAAAAAGAAACATTTACCTGAATTTCTTGCGCTTTTTAAAAAAGAGAACGATAAAAATAAGGTTACAATTCATACATTTGTTAATGGAAATCCTTATGAGATTGAATTTACAGAAGACTTGCATAATCCATGCGGATATACAATAGTTAAATCTCTTATTTCGTATTTGGCAGATAGTGTAAAAAAGGCTCCAAGATATAACCATACGGATGAATTTTTGAATAAAGAAAATTCATATATTAAGTGGGTGCCTAATTAAGAAGATAATAAAAGAATAAAAAGAGTATAGGACAAATTAGAGATTCTTAATATTGTAAATAATAATATAATAACATAATAACATTGACACTTTATGAGCAAGTTTATTAATAATGCATATAATAAGTTGAAAAAATACTATTTTGATAAATTTGCATCAGTCGGAGCTATTATTGCCTTGGCAATCCTCATTATTAGAGCATTAAGTGAATATTGGTTGAAAAAATTATCAAATAATAGTGATATAGCTACTATTATTATATTTGTAATAATAGTTGTATTGTTATTTGTATTGAAATCTAAAATAAAATTATTAGAAGATCGTCGTCCTTTGTTATATGTGAGTGTATTTCTCTTATATATAATAGTCAGCTTATATATTGTATGGGATAATATGGATTTTATAAAAAACAATTTTAGCATTTTATTTGAACATATTCCTTTAATAATAACAGTTCTTTTTTTTCCAATATTAGGTTTTTATATTAATTATCAAATACATAAACAAAAAATCGACGAACATTTTGAGAATACGAATAGCATATCCGATAAGATTCGACTAATATTTGCGGAAAAATCATGTAATGGTAATGATGAAACTAAAAATAAGAAAATAGATGAAATTATCAAATCTCCATTTAAATACGCATTAGAAATACTTGAAGGCAATTCCTTCCCTGAGTTTAATCCTAATTATCGTGGTTTTAATGAGATATATGAAAATAACGTGAAGTTAATAGTTGCCGTAACTGCAGAACCTAATCTCTGGTTAGATCCAACTCAATGTTTTTATATGATGAATTGTTGTGTCGTTACGTTGAAACGAAAACAAAGACCATCACAAACGATGGCAATGAAGAGCTTTGAGAATGCGAAAGGATTCAAGTCTCTTATGGATATACAGAAGCAAAGTCTTACTAAATTGGAGAACTGGACTACAGCATCGTTAAACGAATTTGATTTTTTTCGTTTTTTTATCTATAAACAAGATGATGAAACCTCTTTAAAGCATCTTATCTTTCCATCACTAAAAGCATCCCATGACTTGTTTGGAATCAAATCTTTTTTTACAAAGAACGAGACTATAAAAAATTATTTAGGAACAACTGAATATGACCAATATTGTGAAAACATTAATCTAATATGGGAAGATATAAAAAACTTAAATGATTCACCTGCATTTAGGAATATTATTGATATCCGTATGAGCGATCACACACCGGAGTTTCTTGTCTTATTTAAGGTAGGGAGAGTTATTATACATACGTTTGTTGAAGGAACACCATATCGCCGACAATATTTTGACGACGATCCTCTATACTCAACTATAAGAGCATTGATATCCACAATATCTCGAGTTGTGAGAAATTCAGCCCAATATATTCCTCCACAAAATCATCTAAATACAAAAAATTCATATATTGAATGGGTATAATATCATGTTTATCATCTTATTCCTCGCCTGATTTTCCGTTTCCTCTTCCTCATTTCCTCTGCTTTCCATACCGGAAGTGCATCATCATATTCGTAAGCAACCGCTGAACCCCGTGTTGTAATAATGCAAAAAAACTCCCATTTTTGCAAGTTTTTACTTACAAAAGTCTCTGAAAGATTCAGAGACCGTTCAGAGACATTCAGAGATTTTTATAGATTGCTTGCTTGCTTGCTTTCCATTGAGCGGGGAGCAGTTCGGCCAAGTCTTTTGAGTAGTCGGTATCGTAGTCGTGGATGTGGTCAAGCACATAAACCATCCAATCCCGGTAATTGACATCAGCTGCTTTGCAGCAAGCCAACAGGGAATAAATCACGGCGGCATCTTCCGCCGCAGAATGATTTCCGCAGAACAGATAATTTTTTCTTCCCAAAGCCACCGGACGAATGGCATTTTCCGCCAGGTTGTTGTCAATTTTAAACCGTCCATCGAGATGGTAACGGCTCAACCGGTGGAAATTGTGATAGATATATTTCAGTGCTTTGCTGATTCGACCTTTGGGCAATACTTTGGGGATTTCGTTATATACCCATTTCTCAAAGACCACCAGAATGGGGTAAGCCAACCGGCTGCGTAATTCTGCCCGTTGATCATACGAGAGATTTTTCTCATCCGCCATCCTTTCTATTTCATAGAGCATGCCGATTTGTTCCAG
>BNXY01000006.1 GCA_025999935.1 Bacteroidia bacterium
CAGGATTGCAATATTATAATATCGCAAAATATGTCGCAGCTACGCAGCTCTGGATTTGTGTATGCCCTTATTACCGTGCGCTTACGCACACGGCTACAAAGATGTTGGCGCTATGCGCCTTTTCGCATAAACACCTATTTTTACTGCTGACCCGAGCTGAGTAGTAACTGTAATTTGTCTTCATAAATTTGTTTTCAAATGATAAAAGAATAATACCGGATTAGAATCTTCCGTCAGATTTTCATAGAGTGCATCTATTTCTTTCTTGAATCTTTCATCCTTATACATCCCTTGCTTAATGGCAAACATAACGTACGGTTGCACACTCATAACTATGGTATTATCTTCGTATTTTACTAAAGGGGTATATGAAAAAAAGGAATAAAACGGATGACTCCCATTTGCTGTATTCAAATAGGTTTTTTTTGTTTTGTGTGAATAGATAACAAAAGGGTATGCGGAAGGGGTTGCTATGTTCACGTAGGTCAAGTCTTTTAATTCAATAAAGTCACCTCTAAAATAAAAATATTTCGACACATAGTCATTAAAAATTTCATCTGTAATATCTTTATTATACAGAGATGGATTTTGCTATTTCTGAATCTACAACAATGAGTAAACTATCTGAAAATAAAAGTTGAGAAACGTCCCCAATAAGATTATTATCAGTTGTTTCTAATTTGACATAATCCATTTTCTCTACAAAACTATCAATGGGTAACATAATTTCACCTCTCGTGTCAATAACGATTTCCTCTATCTGGGAAAAATCAAATCCGGAAAACTGTTTTTTTTGTTTGTTACAAGAACTTATTGAAAGCATGATTAAAATGCTAATCGTAAATAAAATAGATTTCATATTTAATGACATAATAATTTTTTTACAGAAGATATGTTCTATAAGTTTGACAAAAAAACATATCAAAATTATGGAATGTTTGTGAAATAAAATTGCACTATATTATTTTTTTATTATACTATATTATTTTTTTGAAGTTGATAGGCGAAGAAAAAGGGAAAAGATGATGAGAAAGTAGATAAAATCGTACATCGCCTGCACACGGAAAAATGTGTAGTATTTGTGAATAGTTCCCCATAATTTGCTTACCTTTGCCCTCGCTAAACATTTATAAAAAATATAATGTCATTACAGTGTGGTATTGTGGGACTTCCCAACGTCGGTAAATCGACCCTTTTCAACTGCCTCTCCAACGCAAAGGCGCAAGCGGCAAATTTTCCTTTTTGTACGATAGAACCCAACGTAGGCGTAATTACTGTGCCGGACGAACGGCTGAACAAGTTGGCGGAATTGGTTCATCCGCAGAAGATTGTGCCTACTACGGTGGAAATTGTGGATATTGCCGGATTGGTAAAAGGCGCCAGCAAAGGCGAAGGGTTGGGTAATAAATTTTTAGCCAATATTCGCGAAACGGATGCAATTTTGCATGTCTTGCGTTGCTTTGACGATGAAAATGTGACCCATGTCGATGGTTCGGTCAATCCCGTGCGCGACAAGGAAATCATTGATTACGAACTGCAACTGAAAGACCTCGAAACCGTGGAATCCCGCATCAACAAGGTGCAGAAACAGGCGCAAACCGGTGGAGACAAGCAGGCGCAATTGCAATTGGGCGTATTGTTGAAATATAAAGCCGCGCTGGAACAGGGCAAATCTGCCCGGACGGTACAATTGGATACCAAAGATGAACAAAAAGCAGGCCGCGAATTATTCTTATTGACCAATAAACCGGTTTTGTACGTTTGCAATGTAGATGAAGCCTCGGCCGTTTCGGGCAATAAATACACGGAAATGATTCGGAAAGCTACCCAAGAGGAAGGCGCTGATTTGCTGATTGTTGCGGCTAAAATCGAATCCGAAATCGCCGAATTTGAAACTTACGAAGAACGCGAAATGTTCCTTAACGAACTGGGTTTGGAAGAGTCCGGTGTAAATCGTTTGATTAAAGCTGCTTATCAATTATTGAACCTCGAAACGTTCCTTACTGCCGGTCCGCAGGAAGTGCGTGCCTGGACGTATTTGAAAGGCAACAAAGCGCCTCAATGTGCGGGCGTTATCCATACCGATTTTGAAAAAGGATTTATTCGGGCGGAAGTGATTAAATATACTGATTATGTGCAGCTTGGATCGGAAAGCGCCTGCAAAGATGCCGGTAAGATGAACATTGAAGGAAAAGAATATATTGTACAAGATGGAGATATCATGCACTTCCGTTTCAATGTTTAACTTAAAAAATTTAGCCTGATTAATTATTTTGAAGCAAGCTTGCAATTAATCAGCCAACAAATCAAGAATCCGCAAAAAGCGCCGATTCCATCGAATAAAAAGTCCATCCAATCGCCGCTTCGAGTGGAGGTAAAATACTTTTGCTCTTGCATAATCTCAATCATTCCGCCAAAAAATATAGGAAAAAGGAAGGAACCGAAAAAGATTCTCCCTGAACTAATCTTTTTCCTCAAATAGTGCGTATTATCAAAAAATACTATCCCGGATAAGCCCATAAACATGAGCAAATGAATTAATTTATCAAAATCAGTCATCGGAGCCTCCGGCAAAGGCGTTGTATCCATAAAACAAAGCACAAGGATGACTATGTTTACTAAGATACTTATCCAATATTTCTTAAATAACCGTATCATAAGGATTTCAAAATATTATTGGCTAAACTGCTGGCGCCGATTCTGAAATATTCCGGTGTCAACCATTCTTTTCCTAAAACTTCTTTAACGATGGTATAATATTTCACGGCTTCTTCGGCAGTGCGAACGCCTCCCGAAACTTTCACGCCAATCTTTTTGTTGTGCAATTGATAATATTCTTTTACCGCCTGACACATCACATAAACGGCTTCCGGATTGGCCCCCGGATACACTTTCCCGGTGGAAGTTTTGATGAAATTCGCACCTGAATATATCGATAAAATCGCCGCTTTTTTGATATTGACAGCCGTTTTTAACAAGCCGGTTTCCAAGATTACTTTCAAATGGGCAGTACGGCAAGCATCTTTGATTTCTTCAATTTCATTGCTTACTTCTTCGTAATTTCCTTCCAAAAATTCGCCGACATTCAGTACAATATCAATTTCATCAGCTCCATCAGCAACTGCCAAAGCTACTTCGGCAATCTTGACTTCGATAAAGGTCTGGGAAGCGGGAAATCCTCCGGCAACCGAAGCAATCTTCACATCCGTAGCCGTCAAGGCTTCTTTTACCGGCTGTACAAAATTTGGAAAAACACAAATCGCAGCCACATTGTTGACATCCGATATCGAACCATCGAAATTGTTTACTTCTTCAATGAATTTCCAGATTTTCTCTTTGCTATCTTCTGTGTTTAAGGAAGTTAAATCTATACAGGAATACAAAAGCCTTAAAACTTCCGGCGTATTATTTTCTCCGGATTTTTCGAGAATCTCTGCCGTTTGCTTGCTCACTTCTTCATCTTTCAAATTCAATTTAAATTTATTAAGTGCATCTTCGTACTTACTCATACTATTTTAATTTTGGATTTTGTTTATGCCTATCACTATCTCTTAACGTTTTCTTTTCCAAATTATTTTGAAATGCCTCAGTTAAATCAACCCCCGTTTGATTGGCCAAACAGAGTAACACCCACAAAATATCGGCCATTTCATCGGCCAAATTCGATTCCAAATCCGATTTTTTGAAGGATTGGTCGCCATAAGTCCGCGCCATAATTCGCGCCAATTCCCCTACTTCTTCCGTCAGAATCGTCATATTGGTCAATTCCGAGAAATAACGGACACCGTATTTTTTAATCCATTCATCTACTGTTTGTTGCGATTCTTTTAAAGTCATTTTTTTCCACAATTACCTACCCTTAAATTCATTCTTTATTTTTTGAATCAATAATAATCGTTACCGGGCCGTCGTTGAGCAATTCCACTTGCATATCAGCGCCAAATTCGCCGGTTTGTATCTCTTTTCCCAATGCCTGTGTCAATTCTATACAGAACTGATTATACATGGGAATGGCGAAATCCGGTTTCGCCGCCTTGATGTACGACGGGCGATTCCCTTTCTTGGTGGAGGCATGAAGCGTAAACTGGCTCACGCACAATATCTCTCCGCCGGTTTCCAGAATAGAGCGATTCATTACCCCGTTTTTGTCGTCAAAGATACGAAGATTTATTGATTTTTTTACCAAAAAATCAATGTCGTCCTGATTATCTGCATCCTCAATACCCAACAAAACCAAAAGCCCCTCCCCTATCAACGATTTCAACTTGCCGTCAATAGTTACGGATGCTCTTGATACTCTTTGAATTACAATACGCATAATATATCTATTTTATGAAACGTCTAATCCGCGTCATCTACGTTCCATTGATTTTAACCCTTTTACCAGCGCTTCCGCCTTTTTTGTTCCGATTAATTCGGCAATTTCCGATTCCTGCGCCTCTTTAATTCGAGCCACACTTTTGTATTTTTTCAAAAGTTTTTCCTTTATCATCGGCCCTATTCCTTTAACTGTATCTAATTCAGATTCGATTTGTTGTTTACTTCGCTTGTTTCGATGAAAAGTGATGCCAAAACGATGCGCTTCGTCCCGCAATTGTTGAATTAATTTCAAACTTTCGGAATTTTTATCTAAATACAAAGGTATCGAATCTTCAGGGAAATAAATTTCTTCCAAGCGCTTGGCAATACCAATGATTGGAATTTGACCGTACAAATTCAGGTCTTTCAGGGCATCCGTGGCAGCATGAAGTTGGCCTTTGCCTCCATCGACAACAATCAGCTGAGGCAATTCCTGTTCGTCGTCCAACAAACGGCGATACCTGCGGGAAACAGTTTCATACATAGATTGAAAATCGTCCGGGCCGGTTACGGTTTTTATATTGAAATGCCGGTAATCTCTCTTGGATGGTTTCGCCATTTTGAAAACCACACACGACGAAACCGGATTGGTTCCTTGGATATTCGAGTTATCAAAACACTCAATATGATTCGGCATCTCTTTCAAATGCAAATCATTCTGAAGGGTTTTCAAAATTCGGGTCGAACGTTGAGCCGGATTTAAGTTTTCGGCTTGTTTCAATTGGTCTATTTTGTATTGCTGGGCATTTTTCTCGGAAAGCGTCAACAATTTTTTCTTCTCCCCTCTTTGCGGGACAACAAAATCAATATCATTTATCTTTATATCCGGCAAAAAAGGGACAATTATTTCTTTCGCATTGCTTCCGAAACGGGTTCTCAACTCAATAATCCCCATGCCCAATATTTGTTCTTTGGGTTCATCCAATTGAACACGATACTCGATTGTGTATCCTTGCACCACAGACCCGGATGCAATGTGTAGAAAATTGATAAAAACAGATTGTCCGGATTCATCGTAAGAAAAAACGTCGATATTGCTCAAAGTCGGACTGACAACAATGGATTTGGTTGAATAATTTTCCAAAAGATTGTATTTCTCTTTCAGTAATTCAGCTTCTTCAAATCGCAGATTTTCCGACATTCGCAGCATTTCTTCGTAAATTTGTCGACTGACAAAGCGCGCGTTTCCTTTCAGAATTTCCTCAATAGCTTTGATACTCCGATTATAATCTTCCTCCGTTTGATGCGCCGCGCAAGGGCCTAAACATCTTTTCAAATGATACTGCAAACATACCCGGAATTTTTTCTTTTCTATATTTCCATCTGAAAGAAAATGCGAACAACTCCGGATTGGATAAATGGTAGTGATTAACCGCAACAAATGCTTAATATTTAGCACCGAAGTATAAGGCCCATAATAATGAGATTTATCATTCGTCTTTACACGGGTCAGATAAACCCGCGGGAAAGGTTCATTTCGCACCACTATCCATGGATAGGTTTTGTCGTCCTTCAGCATTATATTATACCGCGGTTTATGCTGCTTAATCAGACTATTTTCCAAAAGAAAAGCGTCTTCTTCCGATTCAACGACTAAATAGCGGATGTCTCGAATTTTTCGCACCATTATCCGGGTTTTGGGATTATCCTGTGTTTTGTTGAAATAAGAAGAAACTCGCTTTTTAAGATTTTTGGCTTTCCCTATATAAATAATTGTATCGGTTTCGTCCAAATACATATAGCATCCCGATTTTTCCGGAATGACAGAAAGAATAGCCGATAAATCTTTATCAGATGCCATACTTGATAATGGAATTTACCTGTACTTCCGGCGGGAACGCTTCCCTGCCCTTCAAATCCTCCAATTCAATCAGGAAATTGACATAAATCTTTTTCGGATAAAAATTTTTGACTAATTTAACGGCTGCATCCATTGTTCCTCCGGTGGCTAACAAATCATCGTGCAACAAAATAATTTCGCCTTTGTTAATCGCATCCTGATGAATTTGTATTGTATCTACGCCATATTCTTTTTCGTAGGATTCTTCAAAAACCGCAGCCGGCAACTTGCCCGGTTTGCGAATCGGAACAAATCCGGCATTCAACCGTTCTGCCAACAAAGGCCCCATAATAAAGCCTCGACTTTCAATGCCTATCACTTTAGTAATTCCTTTGTCTTTGTACATTTCATATAATCCATCCGTAAGTTCCTTCAAAATTTGCGAATCTTTAAACAAGGTGGTTACATCTTTAAACTGTATCCCCGGAATTGGAAAATCCGGAACATTGCGAACAGCGTTTTTTGTTTTTTCAATATTCATATTTTTATATCTGTTTTTAAATGTAAATTGTTCCACGTGGAACAATGATTTTTAATATCTCCCCAACAACACCAACAAAACATTAATATCATTTGGCGAAACGCCGGGGATACGGCTTGCCTGCGCGATTGTTTCCGGATTAATCTTTGTCAACTTTTGCTTTGCTTCCGTTGATAAAGATTGAATCGTATTGTAATCGAATTTCTCGCGAATTTTGATGTTTTCCAAACGATTGATTTTCTCGGCGATTATTTTTTCGCGAGCAATATAGCCTTCGTATTTTATTAGAATTTCAGCAGCCTCAATAATTTCTTCTTTGCGATTGTCGAAAATTTTATCCAATTGTTCGCGGAATGTTGGGATTAAATCCGCTACATTTTCAATTGTTAATTGCGGTCTGAGAATTAAATCAATCAACTTGACACCATGACGAAGGGGCGTAGTTCCCAAGGCTTCCAAACCTGAATTGACAAATTCCGCTTTTACGGAATAATTTCGGGCAAAAGACACAATCTTATCAATTTCTTCTTTCTTCTGTTTCAATAAAGTATAGCGGTTGGAATCCACCAAACCCAAACGATAGGATTTTTCCGTCAACCGCATATCGGCGTCATCCTGTCGCAAAAGGATACGATATTCAGCCCGCGAGGTAAACATGCGATAGGGTTCGTCAACGCCTTTTGTAACCAAGTCGTCAATCAGTACGCCAATGTAAGCGTCGTCACGACCCAAGACAAACGAATTTCCTCCATGCACATTGATGTGGGCATTAATACCTGCCATCAATCCTTGCGAACCGGCTTCTTCGTAACCGGTAGTTCCGTTGATTTGTCCGGCGAAAAAAAGATTTATTATCCGCTTGGTTTCGAGTGTTGGATTCAACTGCGTAGGTGGGAAAAAATCGTATTCGATGGCGTAACCGGGACGGTAAATCCGAACATTGCGTAATGCCGGGATTTGCTGCAAAGCATTCAACTGAATTGAAAGCGGCAAAGAAGAGGAAAATCCATTCAGATAATATTCCTGCGTATTTTCGCCCTCCGGCTCTAAAAACAATTGATGTTGGGCTTTGTCGGCAAAGGTCACAATTTTGGTTTCAATGCTGGGACAATAGCGCGGCCCGATACTTTTAATCTGCCCATTGTATAAAGGCGAATCGGCCAAACCGTTTTGCAAAACGGCATGAGCGGCTTCATTGGTGTACAATGTCCAACAACTTTGTTGGGAAAGTGGGCGCGGAGAAAAATCCAAATACGAAAACTTATGAAAATCATTTTCGCCTTTTTGCTCTTCCGTCAAGGAAAAATCAACGCTACGTCCGTCGATGCGGGGTGGCGTTCCGGTTTTCATGCGGTCGGTTTCAAAACCGAGTTCAACCAATTGCTCGGTCACGCCAAAAGAGGCCGGTTCTGCCATTCTACCCCCTTGAATTTGCGTTTTTCCAATATGCAACAAGCCATTCAAAAATGTGCCGACTGTTAGGATAACCGCTTGAGAATGAATCTCAATCCCCAAGGCTGTTTTAACGCCAAGAACAATTCCGTTCTTAATAATCAATTGTGTTACAGTATCTTGCCAAATAGATAAATTCGGAATGCTGTCTAATGTTTCACGCCATTTGCTGATAAATTTTGTCCGGTCGCTTTGCGCACGCGGACTCCACATAGCCGGCCCTTTGGAACGATTCAACATGCGAAATTGAATGGCAGTCATATCGGTAACAATCCCCATCTGTCCGCCCAATGCGTCGATTTCACGAACAATCTGCCCTTTTGCAATTCCACCAACAGCAGGATTACAACTCATTTGGGCTATTTTATTCATATCCATTGTTATCAGCAAGGTCTTAGAACCCAGATTCGCCGACGCTGCTGCGGCTTCGCATCCGGAATGACCGGCGCCAACAACGATTACATCATATTCAAAATTCATATATTTCCTATCTTACTCAAAGCTTCATTTTCTCTTTCACGCATCTGCTTTTCATCTTCGGACGATTTATCTTTGAACCCACACAAGTGCAAAATTCCGTGAATGATTACCCGATGCAACTCTTCATCATAATTTGTACCGAACTTTTCGGCATTCGATTTGACAGTATCCAAAGAAATAAACAAATCCCCTGAAATAGTCTCATTTTCAGTATAATCGAACGTAATGATATCGGTATAATAATCATGATTCAAAAATTGCTTATTGATACGCAATATTTCTTCATCCGTGCAAAAAATATAGGTAATATCCCCTACCCTCTTGTGATATTGTTCAACCACCGATTTTATCCACCGGCTTGTTTCCCTGCGTTTTATTTTGGGGAACGGAATATCGGATGCTTCATAAAAAATTGCCATAAATACATTTCAAATGAAGAACAAAGGTACAACAATTTTTTGGAAAATGGACTAAATAATATTTTGGGCGAACTATATGGCACTGTATCTATCCACAAGCTGTATTAGATGAAATAGAGAGTGGAAACGAAAAAGAATTTTATACCGACTTAAGAAAGATTCCTTGGATTTCCATAGAAAGTATTCGTGTGCCTAATCCTAAATTATACTTATTTGATTTAGATGCAGGAGAAGCGGAGGTCTTAATTCTTGCAGAGGAGCAAAAAGCGGACTTGGTTATTTTAGACGAAATAATGGGTCGAAGATATGCAAAATACTTGGGTCTGAATCTAACCGGAACTCTGGGAGTTTTATTAAAAGCCAAAAAACAAGGCTTAATTGAAGCAATATCTCCTTTGTTATATGAATTAACACAGAAAGGTTCTTGGCTGAATCCAAAACTAATCAGTGACGTATTAAAATTGGCGGGAGAGAAATGACAAGTTGATATTGCAAGCAATTTCCAACGGGTAAAAATGCCGATGCACATTATTGAAAAATATTAAGCAATAGGGCGGGGAAAGGAAAATTATATAAAGCCGTTGATAAGAGTGTGAATATTAATTGATGCCGCAAGACTGAATCAGAATCAAATAGTTTATCCAAAAAACAAATAGCAAACAAAAATAGCAGCAATCGTTCCCGCCAAATCGGCAAGCAAGGCGGCTGGAATCGTATAGCGGGTATTTTTGATATTGACCGAACCGTAATAAACTGCTACTATATAAAAAGTTGTGTCGGTAGAACCTTGGAAAATGCTTGCCAAACGTCCCACAAACGAATCGGAGCCGAATGATTGCATTGCGTCAATCATCATGCCCCGCGAACCGCTTCCGCTCAAAGGTTTCATCAATGCAGTCGGGAAAGCGTCAACCCACTCGGTAGGTAAGCCGCAGTGCGATGCCAAATAGGCCAATCCATCCGTTAGAAATCCCATGGCGCCTGAGGCTCGAAAAAGGGCAACTCCTACCAAAACGGCTATCAGATAAGGAATTATCATTATTGCTGTTTTGAAACCATCTTTTGCTCCTTCAACGAAAGCATCATAAACATTTATCTTCTTACGAAATCCGGCAACAATGAAGGCAATGATTATACAAAACAAAAAACAATTGGCTATAACCGATGTATAAATGGAAATTTTATCCTGCGGAAGCGACTTTACCCACCAGATTACCAAAGCGATAAAAGCAAGCATTGCGCCTAAAAATCCAAGCAATACCTTATCTAATTTTATCTTTTGTTTCAGGCAGACAAAAGATACGCCTATCAAAGTCGCCATTGTAGTTGCAATCGTTAGAGGAACAAAAACATCCGCCGGATTGGCTGCGCCCATTTGTGCGCGATAAACCATTATTGTAATGGGAATTATAATTAAACCGGATGCGTTGAGAACGATAAACATAATCATCGGATTACTGGCCGCTGACTTGTTTTTGTTCAATTCCTGCAATTCCTGCATGGCCTTTAAACCGGCCGGCGTTGCGGCATTGTCCAAATTGAGCATATTGGCTGCAACGTTCATGAAAATCGAACCGATTGCAGGGTGTCCTTTCGGAACTTCGGGAAACAAACGGGAAAAAAGAGGGGAGCCCCAGCGAGCCAAAGCATTGACCGCACCGCCTTTTTCGCCAATTTTCATAAATCCTAACCAAAGGGACAATACGCCCGTCAATCCAATGGAAATTTCGAAGCCGGTTTTAGCCGCGGCGAACGTAGCATTCATCATTTCTGTAAAAACACCTAAATCTCCGGTAAACAACAATTTACAAACTCCAACAACAAAAGCGATTACAAAAAATCCTATCCAAATATAATTTAAAGCCATCTTTTTAATATATTATTTGCAAAAATAATATAATTTTGCGAGAATTATGGCAGAATGGATAAACAATAATTGGATTGAAGTTACAGGAGCCGTTTTGGCGCTTGTTTATTTGATTTTGGAAATCAAACGGAAATGGACTTTGTGGATAGCGTGCATCATCAGTTCCTCGTTTTATGTGTACATCTTTTTTGATGCGAAACTATACGCGGAAATGGGATTGAATTTGTATTACGTAATCATGTCTGTTTACGGATTATACTGTTGGAAATTGGCGAAAGAAAAGGATAACGAGGAAAATAAATTTCATCATATTTCCGTTAAAACAATTATCCCTTTAACATGCAGCGCTATTCTCATTTGGGGAATTATGCTGCTTATACTTATTCAATTTACGGATTCCGATGTACCGATTCCGGATGCTTTAATCGCTTCTCTCAGCATTATTGCCACTTGGATGGTCGCTAAAAAAATAGTAGAATGTTGGTATTTATGGATATTTGTAGATGCTTTTGCCACAGGATTATATGTATATCAGAAACTATATCCGACTGCGATATTATTTGTATGTTACACCCTGCTTTCCATCGTCGGATTAATTGAATGGCGCAAGTCGGTAATTGGAAAAAAATGATCCCATTATTACAAAATTTCAGAACGGTTATATTGGCCAACGGCGCGTTTCCCGAACATGCCGTTCCATTGGATTATCTGCATAAGGCAGAAAGGATTATCTGTTGTGACGGCGCAACTCAAAATCTTTTGGCCGCCGGATTGGAACCGGATTATATTGTCGGCGATTTGGACAGCATTTCAGAGGAACTAAAATCTCGTTTTGCTACGATTTTGCGACAGAACCCCGAACAGGAAACCAATGATTTAACGAAAGCCGTTCGATTTTGTAAAAGCAATCATTGGAATGAAATTACCATATTGGGCGCTACCGGAAAAAGGGAAGACCATACATTGGGCAATCTTTCTTTATTGATTAATTATGCAGAAATAGCAGATGTTCAAATGTTTACCGATTATGGCGTTTTTGTTCCGCAACTGAAAACCAGCGTTTATGAAAGCTATCCGGGACAACAAATTTCCATTTTCAGTCTTACGCCCGAAACGTTTATCACTTTCCACAATTTGATTTACCAAGTAGAAAAAAAAGGATTGACATCTTGGTGGCAAGGTACATTGAATGAAGCGGTTTCAGATAATTTTACCGTAGAAATGAATCAGGGAAAATTATTGATTTTCAGGGAATATTGATAACGTTCTTAATAAGAAAATGATTATCTTTGTAGAACGGTTGATAACTTGTGAATGGATGTTGATTATTTTCAAAAAATAAGTTGAAATGTAGGTTAGGAAAATAAAATTCAAATTGTTTCAAAAAATAATCCATTTTTTTATATGAATTGTAAGACTAATTTGAACAGCAAATTTAATAACTATCCAATAAAGTTTTTAACGAGTCATTTTATCAACAAATGGTGGATAAAAAAATTAAATGCTTTTATTTTAGACAATTAAAAATAAAGAGGGTGTTAATAAGTGATGATTAAGATAAATTCTAAATTTAATAAGTTAAAAAGCAAGTATTTTGATAAAAATTTATCAGACTTTTCAACAGTCAATTATCATTATCATTGTTTTTTTAAAATTTAAAAGAATAAATAAATAATATATTATGGTTGATAATAATTTTAAGCCGGCAGGATTTTTAGACATTCCGGTTCCCAAGGGAATTGATTTGGTACAGGCAATCAATGATTTGAAAAAAGCAAAGAATGCCATTATTTTAGCGCATTACTATCAAGAATCGGATATACAGGATATAGCTGATTTTGTGGGAGATAGTTTGGCTTTAGCGCAGTGGGCGGCTAAAACGGATGCCGATGTGATTGTGTTGTGCGGGGTTGATTTCATGGGAGAAACGGCTAAAATTCTTTCTCCCGAAAAGCGGGTATTTGTGCCGGATTTAAATGCCGGATGCTCATTGGCCGATAGTTGCCCGGCCGACGAATTTGCGGCGTTTATCCGGCAATATCCCGGTCACACGGTAATTTCTTATGTGAATACGACGGCTGCCGTGAAAACTTTGACGGATGTAGTGGTTACTTCTACGAATGCCCGCCAGATTGTGGATAGTTTGCCGCAGGAAGCGAAAATTATCTTTGGGCCGGATGAGAACCTTGGAAACTATATAAACAGTCTCACAGGGCGGGATATGGTGTTGTGGAAGGGCGCCTGTCATGTACACGAACGGTTTTCATTGGAGAAAATATTGGAATTAAAGAAAAAACATCCCTATGCGTTGATTTTAGCGCATCCGGAATGTAAAAGTGTGATATTGAAAATTTCCGATTATGTAGGTTCCACTTCGGCTTTGTTGAATTACAGTATTAAATCTCCGGCGAAAGAATTTATAGTAGCCACTGAGTCGGGTATTCTTCATGAAATGCAGGAAAAGAATCCGGATAAAACCTTTATTCCGGCTCCACCCAATGACAGTACTTGTGCTTGTAACGAATGTAATTTCATGAAGTTAAATACTTTGGAAAAATTATATAATTGTTTGAAATACGAAATACCGGAGATATTTATTTCTGAAGAAATACAAAAGAAAGCGATAAAACCGATACAGCGGATGCTGGAGATTTCAGAGAAATTAGGGTTGTGAATATTTTTCAAAAAAAAATCATATCTTTGTATGTGAAAAATTACATGAATTCATGAAAGGATTACCCATAGGCATACAGTCATTTACTAATTTGCGTAACGGCAATTATCTATATGTTGATAAAACGCAAGACATTTACCGGTTGATTACTTCCGGGCGGTATTTTTTTCTTTCTCGTCCGCGTCGTTTCGGTAAATCACTTTTAATAAGTACGTTGGAAGCTATTTTCCAAGGAAAGAAAGAATTGTTTGCAGGGCTTTGGATTGAAGATAAAATGGATTGGACGCAATTGAATCATCCTGTTATCCGAATAGATTTTGGAGGAATGAATAATCGCAGTTCTGAGGGATTAACTAATTCGTTGTTTGATTTAGTTAATCAAACTGCTGAAAAACATAACATTATCCTTAAAACAACAGAACTTCCCGACCGTTTTGCAGAAGTAATATCTAAATTACATCTTTCTTCCGGTTATCAAACAGTCGTTTTAATAGATGAATACGACAAAGCGATTATTGATAATATGTCGGAACCGGAGATAATGGAAGGCAACAAACAAATACTTCACGATTTTTATCAAGTATTAAAAGCGTCTGACGACCATCTGCATTTTGTTTTTTTGACAGGAGTTTCCAAATTTTCCGGCGTTTCTATCTTTTCCGGATTGAACAATTTGAATGACATTACCTTATCTGAAAAATATTCAACCATTTGCGGTTATACACAACAAGAATTAGAAAATTATTTTTCGGAATATCTTACTGAATTATCTGTAAGTTTTGGCATATCATTTCAAGAGTTATTAGATACCATTCGTATTTGGTATGACGGTTATTCATGGGATGGCAAAATACCTATTTATAATCCATTCTCTACCCTATTATTATTTGAAAATAACGAGTTTAGTAATTATTGGTTTCGCACCGGTACGCCTACTTTTTTAATAGAATTGCTTAAAACGCGAAATAGACTTGAACCTATATTAGAACCGATAACGGTTAATTCGAGCGCATTTGACAGTTTTAATCCCCAATTTATCACTGAAATTCCTTTATTATTTCAGACCGGTTATTTGACTATTAAACACAAAGCGTTTATTCAGGGTCGTCCGCACTACACGATTGAAATGCCTAATTTGGAAGTCAGAGAATCGATGGTAAAATACCTGTTAAGTACTTACAGTCATTACCCCGTAGAGCGGGAAGATGATTTGAAAGAACGTATGCAACAGCAACTTTTAGCGAATGATGCCGGCGGTTTAGAACAAAGTCTTCGTGAAATGTTGGCAAGTATTCCTTACCCCTTGCATATTGGAAAAGAAGCCTATTATCATTCCTTACTTCTCTTGTGGCTCAAATTACTTGGATTTGATATTCAAGGCGAGATAATGACCAATATTGGGCGAATTGATGCGATATGGAAATTTCCAGGACATACCATTATAGCTGAAGTGAAATATCAACCTCAAGAAGAATCTATATCTGCTTTGTTGGATAATGCGATTAAGCAAATAAAAGAAAAACAATATGCAGACCGCTTCAACGATGGGCAAAAAATATCTTTATTAGCCGTGGCTTTTGCAGGAAAAGAGATCGGATGCAGAATAATTCAACAAAAATAAATTGAAATGTATTATTTTATTAATTCATCCGCCCGCTCTAACGCCTCATTGATATTGCTGCAAATATTTTCCTTGCCTACTTTATTTGCAAATCCGGATTTATCAAGCATTGCCTTGATTTTGTCGTTTACGCCGGAAAGAACCAATTGAATATTTTCCTGATGCGATAAACGGTAAAGGCTTTCCAAGTTATGCAATCCGGTAGAATCCATAAACGGTACTTTTCGCATACGGATGATGCGAACTTTGGGTCGTTTGGAATTCATTAAACGCATACTTTCTTCAAATTTATTGGCGATTCCAAAAAAGAAAGGGCCGTCAATTTCGTAAACTTCCACGCCTGTTGGTAAAATCAATTTATCATTATCCGCCATTTTTTCTGCGTCCCTTTCCATATTCAATTCGTCTTTGATGACGGAAATATTTGAAGTTTCTGAAACTCGTTTTACCAAAAGCACCATAGCCAGCAAAATACCTACTTCAATGGCAATGGTTAAATCGAAAATTACAGTCAAAAAGAAAGTAACCAACAGGATGGCAACATCCGATTTCGGGTTTTTCAATAAAGAAAGGAAAACTCGCCATTCACTCATGTTGTAAGCCACAATAATTAAAACGCCTGCCAAACAAGCCATTGGGATGTGTTTGGTCAGCGGACTGAGAAAAAGCAATATCAACAACAAAACCACGGCATGAATAATGCCTGCAACAGGACTTCTTCCACCGTTTTTGATGTTGGTCATGGTTCTTGCAATGGCGCCCGTAACAGGGATTCCACCGAACAAAGGCACGATAACGTTGGCGGCTCCCTGGGCGATTAATTCCGTATTGGAATTTTGTTTATCGCCGGTAATACCGTCTGCAACTGTTGCCGAAAGCAGGGATTCGATGGCGCCCAGCATGGCAATCGTAAACGCAGCAGGCAAGAGCAAGTTGATGGTGGACAGATTGATTGGAACCGGAGTGGGGGAGGGTAGGGAAGCATTAATCTGAAAGCGGTCGCCAATGGTTTCGATGCCGGTAATTCCCAGATAATTTCTTAGAATATAAACAATAACAGTCATCAGAATAATAGCAGTCAGGGAACCCGGTATTTTTTTTATGATTTTTTGAGAATAAACAATGATAAGGACACTCAAAACGCCTACAATTATCGAACCCGGATTCAGGGTAGTGAAAACTTTTCCGTAAGCTATCCATTTAGAAATGAAATCAGCCGGCACACTTTCCATGCTTAGTCCGAAAAAATCTTTCATTTGGGTAGTAAAAATTGTTAGGGCGATACCACTTGTAAAACCGACGATGATAGGGTAGGGCATGAACTTAATGATGGTGCCCAGCCGAAGCAATCCCATACCAATCAGCATCAATCCGGCTAAAACGGTAGCGACAGCCAATCCGCCCAATCCGAATTGTTGGATAATTCCGTAAACGATAACGATGAATGCGCCGGTTGGGCCGCCGATTTGGACGGAGCTTCCACCCAAGAAAGAAACGATAAATCCGCCGATAATAGCAGTTATCAAACCTTTTTCGGGACTAACTCCCGATGCGATACCGAATGCGATGGCCAAAGGCAAAGCGACGATTCCAACGATTATTCCGGCCATTAAATCGGTCATGAATTTTTCTTTGGAATAATTTTTCAGCGAGGTAAATAATTTCGGTTTAAAATCCGGATTCACCTTTGAATTTAAAAGATTCATTATACACTATTTTAAAAAACGGTGCAAAGTTACAAAAAACGGTCGGAAGTTAAAAGCAATTGATTAACTATCCAACACACCTAACCTTATTACCTCATTTGGCGCCTGTTTTCTTACGAATTACTTGTTGGTATTCTACTTGATTGCTTTTTTATTTGCAATAGTAAAAAAAAGGAATTATATTTGCAATTGAAATAAGTGAATGATATGAAAATTTTGCTAACCACAAAAACCAGCTGGTTTTCATGCCTGCTATTGGCGGCATGTTTTTCTTGTTCGAGATCCTCTTTGGATGTTGAAAATATTTTCAGTCAAGTTGAAAATATTGTTGAGTTACAGCCGGATAGCGCTATTATTCTGCTTGATTCTATTTTATACCCGGAAGACCTTCGGAAGAGTCAATGGAATAAATATACGCTTTTGCAAGTTCAGGCAAAGGACAAAAGCTATCGGGACATTGCATCCGATACGGTTATTTTTGCGGTAAAGAATTACTATCTCCAAAAGAAAAATTTTCGTAATGCCGCGCTGGCTGCCTTTTATTCCGGAAGAGTCTATCAATCACGGAACGATTTTAAGCAAGCCATATCGGCTTATTTGCAAGCCGAAACGATTTCCCAAAAAACAGAAGATGATAAACAAAAAGGACTGATTCAATATTTCATTGGAGGCGCTTATTATGAACATGAAAATTATTCTGAGGCGATTGACCATTTCATAGCAGCCCAACAATATTTTAGCCGCTCTTCCGACAATGATAAACGGGAAATACAAACTCTCAATATTATCGGAAGCAGCTATTTTATGCAAGAAAATAGGGACAGCGCTTTTATCTATTTTAATAAAGCCTTGCAGTTAGCAAAAGCATACAACGATACCGTTGTAGATAAAGAGTTAGAATCCACTATCCATTTAAATCTGGCGCATCTGTATTATGAACTTCAGCAAAAAGATTCAGCAAACTTTTATTTCAATACCGCATTGGATTTTTTTGAAGCGAACGACAAAATATCCTCTCTTTCCAACGCTTACAATTTATTTTCCCAATTAGAAGAAAAAGGCGGTAATTATAGAAAAGCATTGGAATATCATCAAAAACATACCCAATATTTAGAGACGATAATAGGAGAAATAGAAAATAATAGCCTGCGGGAAATTAAGAGAAAATACCATTTGAAGAAAATCCGGAATGAAAAAGACCGGCTGCTTATTAAGCGGCAATGGATTTTTTTGGATTTTTTGATAATCTTACTTGTAGTCGGAATCATTTCTTTTTATTTGTACAGTAAAAACTTACAAGAAGAAGCCATCCGATTAAAAATGGAAATATGGCACAAGTTAGGAATTAAGCCCTGAGGAAGCATCAAATCTTTTTTCAATTTTTAATCTATTACAAACAAAAAAAGATTTAACCATTTTTTGGCATATATAGCACTTTTTCTTGTAATACTTCGCCGGATAATTATCTAATTCAATAAATTTTATTATTTTTGTCGAAAAAACAATTATTATGTCCAAGAAGAAAACAACATCAAAAACTCAAGAGTTAAGTCCTGAGAAATACATTCGCCAAAAGTCACAGAATCTTCCTATTTTTAAATGCTGGATTAATACGGGCTGGGACGATGAAAAATTTGCACAGATTATTATTTCCCGAAAACACGCAAACGGCAACCTGACGGCTTGCGTTTATTTGACCGATTTAGCTTGTTTAGGTGTAAAAGATACCGACTATTTTTTTAATGTTCCGGTCGAAACGTTGGAAGAAAAGTTAAACCAAAATCCAAGTATGAAATTTGATGAAATTTCTTACCCCTTGGCACACAATATTATTTATGCAGCCATTGAATTTGCCGAAGAATATGGTTTTGAACCGCATAAAGATTATACGCAAACGACTTATTTTTTCTTGGAAGAAGACACAGACGACATTCCTTTGATAGAAATTGAATGTGGAAGCAAAAAAGATAGAAAACCATTGTATATAAATGCCGGACATGATAGCCCTGCACGAGCAAAGCAAATTATCGCTCAATTGGAAAAAACAGCAGGCAACGGAAATTTTAATTTCATTACTGAAATAGATGGGGATCACGAGGATTATGAGGACGAAGATGAGGATTTTGATGAGGACGAAGACGAGGAGGATTTCAAAGAAGAATTTGACATGGCTCAAGAACTACTCAAATTAGACAAAGAAGAACAAAAAGCCCTGTTTTTTGAATTGGCCAAAATAAATGAAAAGGAATCGTCCCCCAAAGATTTTAAGAAATGGCTGATATTAGCCAATCTATTGATTTGGGATATTGTTGATGAGAAAGCAATAGATAAATATATGGATATAATCGAAAAAGATTTGGATTATTCTGTTATAGAAATAGATGAATTACCTAACAGCCTTTTTGCAGGCATACAAGATAAAGACCCGGACATAATTTGTAATTTATTCTATGACACGCTTGATGTGATAAGCGATGATATAAAAAGAGCGGAACAGGCTTTAAAAGAATTTCGCGATGAAATGGGCGATGTTCCGGTTGCCGCCTTCATGGAATTACAATATCTGGCAAAAAAAAGCAAAAAGAAATATACCAAAAAGTTGGAAGAATATTATACGAAATATCCGGATTATTTATTGATTCGGCTAAAATGGCATATCCATTTATTTGAAACCCAAAAAAACATTTTTCAAAGGAATATCAATGTCATGAATCTTAAATCGCTGTTATCCGAATCAAATCAAGTAACTTATTATGAATCAGACGCGTTTATGGCTGCTTACATGGCTTTTTGTATATTATCTGACAATGATAATCCGGAAGATATGCTCACCAAAATTATTACTTTTGAAAAATATCTGAGCATCAATGATTTTTTGGTAAATAAAGATGCGCTTAATGAACTATCATCCTTTCTGTTCATTGCAAAAATAGCGAAATTGACTGATTATTTTAAAAATACCAACACCTGACATTACGCGATGAAACCCATACAAATGGTGGATTTAACTTCCCAATATGCACGGATACAAGCTGAAATGGACAAAGCCGTTTTGGAAGTTATCCGTTCGGGAAAATACATCAATGGGGATGCAGTACAGGCATTTGCTGCCGAACTTTCGCAACAGGTCGGCGCCAATTACGCGATTCCTTGCGCCAACGGAACCGATGCGCTCCAAATCGCCTTGATGGCTTTGGATTTGCAGCCGGGAGATGAGGTAATTGTTCCGGCTTTCAATTATGTGGCAAGCGCAGAGGCTGTTGCCTTGTTGAAACTGAAACCGGTTTTGGTCGATGTCAATCCGCAGACGTTTAATGTAGATGTAGATAAAATAGCAGATGCCATCTCTCCAAAAACAAAAGCCATTATTCCGGTGCACCTTTTCGGACAGTCCGCCGATATGGAACCCATCCTGAAAATCGCCAATGAAAACGGGCTTTTTGTCGTAGAAGACAATGCCCAAAGCATCGGTTCGATTTATTCTTTTTCTGACGGAGAACAAAAACAAACCGGAACCATCGGCGATATCGGAACATTGTCATTTTTTCCAACTAAAAACTTGGGCTGCTATGGCGACGGCGGGGCGATGCTGACCAATAATGAAACATTGGCAAAAAAACTCAAAATAATTGCCGCACACGGACAATCTAAAAAATATACACACGAATTGCTTGGCTGCAATTCTCGTTTAGATACGCTTCAAGCAGCCATTTTAAAAGTAAAATTGCCTTATTTGGAATCTTATAGCATGGCACGGCAAAAAGTTGCAGCCCAATATAATGAAGGCTTAAAAACATTGACTAATTTGTTGGAAACCCCTTGCCACATTCCCAATTCAACGCATGTATATAATCAATACACCTTGAAAATAAAGCACAATCGGCGGGATGATTTGCAAAAATACCTGAAAGAAAAAGGCGTTCCGACCATGGTTTATTATCCCCTATCCTTACAGCAACAACCTGCTTTTTGTCATTGCGGGCTTGACCGGCAATCCCCCATTATACGTATCGGAAGTGATTTAAGCGAAACGGAACAACTTTGCCAATCCGTATTGTCTTTGCCGATGCATACGGAATTGGACGAGGAGCAAATTCGGTATATTATTGAACAAATTATGAAATATGAATAACTATCAAGCGCATCCTACAGCCATTATCGATGCTGGTGCAATCATTGGAAAAGGTACGAAAATCTGGCATTTCTCACACATCATGCCTGAAGCGGTAATTGGCGAAAACTGCAATATTGGGCAAAATGTGGTCATTTCTCCGAAAGTGATTTTGGGAAATAATGTCAAAGTACAGAACAATGTATCGATCTATACCGGAGTGATTTGTGAAGACGATGTATTCTTAGGCCCAAGTTGCGTATTTACCAATGTGATTAATCCGCGCAGTTTTATTTCCCGAAAAGGCGAATTTCTTCCAACTGTGGTCAAAAAAGGAGCGACCATCGGAGCCAACGCCACCATTATCTGCGATGTCACTATCGGCGAATACGCTATGATAGGAGCAGGAACGGTCGTAACAAAAGATGTTCCGGCTTATGCCCTGATCGTGGGAAATCCCGGAATACAAATTGGAATAGTTGATAAAGAAGGGAATACAATTATATCTCGTAGCTGATGGTCGCCCCCTGCAAAATCCTATCCGCCATACTGATGCCGTTGCGCAGATTTCCGGCGATAATCAAACCCGGATAACGCTTTTGCAAGCATTCGATAGTCGCCAGCCGTTCGCCCGTGCTGAGTTCATATTGCGGAATCGCGTGCGTATGACGGAAAATCCGAATCATATCCGGTTCCATAGATGCCGGCAATTTGAGCATGGCGTGCAGTTCCTTACAAACTAATTCTTTTAATTCATTATCGGATAGTTGCGTTAGATAATGCTTTTTTATGCCGCCCACATAAAAAGTGAATAACGTACCGCTTTCCGGAGCGCGTCCCTGAAAACAAGCCGACGGAAACAGAATCCCCAGCACATCTTTTTTCTCAATGGAAGGCACCAATCCGCCGAAAGCGTTAAACTGCAAACCGCGGGTATCTTTAATTCCCACAGCAATTTCCACCACGGGCGCATATTGAAGATTACTGATTTTATCCATTTCTTCTTTGGCGATAAAAGGAAGTAAATTAGGCAGAGCATAAGCGCCAACGGTTGTGATTACTTTGGATGCAAGTATGGTTTCCTCTTCCTGAAGAGTAGAAAATGTCACTTTCCACTGATTTTCAAACGGATGAACAAGAATGTCGGACACCGATAGGCGAATGTTTTCTTTACCGATAGCATCGCCAAGTGCGTTAGTAAGGCTGCTTAATCCTCCACGGGTGGAAAAAACTTTTTTGGTAGCCAACCGGTCGCGTTCCGTTTTCGGTTCCTTCGCTTTCGCAATACTTCCGCCTATGAAACTGCCGTAATTTTGTTCCAAGTTATATAATTTGGGAAGTGCGTAGCGCGTTATCAATTTCATCGGGTCGCCGGCATAAATGCCTGAAAGAAAAGGGTCAACCGCATAATTCACGAAGGATTTACCCAGCCGGCGGTTGGCTAATTCTCCCACCGATTCATCCGGGTTCGTTCCTTTTTTGCGGAAAGGTTCTCCCAAAATGCGGAATTTATCGGAAAGCGTGAACAAGGGCGTTGTGATACCGCCAATCAATCCGGAAGGTAGTTTGCGAAACCGGTCGCCTTTCCAGATAAGCCGGTTATTCGCGTTTTCATCGGCAATTTCCAATTCGCAGGCAGGCGATAAGGCATTCAACAATTCGGTAACTTCGGGATGAGAAACGCTTCCGGTGTTAGGTCCGCTTTCAAACACAAAACCGTCTTCTTCAAACGTCCGGATTTGTCCGCCCACCCAATGGTTTTTCTCCAAAAGCAAGACTTTCTTGCCTTCGTTAATCAAATGAAAAGCCGCGGTTAGTCCAGTGAGACCTGCACCGATGATTACTATGTCTGTGTGTTGTGTTTGCATTTTTTATACCGGTTTAGAAAACGACTTATCCGAATGAAGCATCCGCTTGTCCAATGCGGCGGCAATATTGCGCACAAAGAGTGTTCCTTGTGGCGTGACCTGCATCTGTTTTTCATCGAACGTCAAGATACCATCGTTTGCAAAGGTATAAAAAAGTGCGGAATTATAAGCGGTTGCCTGTTTGATTTTTTCTTCGGAAATGGAAAGTCTGTCCGACAATTCCTGCCAATTCAGACTGTAATTGCACATCAAGGTTTCGATTACTTCGCGGACAATTTGGTCTTCTTCATTCAAACGGTAACCTTTCACAGTGGCAAAACCGGTTTCTATTTTTTTGATGTAATCTTCGATGTTCTTGCTGTTTTGGGCGTAGGCGTTTGAAAGTTGGCTGATGGCTGTAACCCCAAAAGCATAGACTTGACCGGTGGTGCGGCGGGTACAATATCCTTGAAAATTACGGTGCAATTGTCCGTTTTGCAAAGCGGTATATAATTCATCGGTTGCTTTCACAAAATGGTCTAAGCCAATGGCATGGTAACCGGCTTGTTGCAAGATTTCTTTGGCCGTTTCGTACATTCGGCTTTTTTCTTCCTTGGCGGGAAGTCCGGTTTTTTCCAATACCAATTGTCGCTTATTGACCCAGGGAACATGCGCGTAGGAAAAAGTAACCAATCGGTCAGGTTGCAGTTCAATGGCGCAGGCAACCGTTTTCGCAAAACTTTTTTCGATTTGCAAAGGCAATCCGTAGAGCAAATCCATGTTGATACCGGCATTTTTTTGCCGAAGAATTTGAATAATATTTTCCACAGGCAATAAAGACGGGCGACGATTGACCACTTTCAACACCTTTTCGTCAAAATCCTGAATGCCCAGACTGAAACGATTAAATCCGGCATCTGTCAGCGATTGCCAATAATTTTCGTCCAAATAACCCGGATGACATTCGATGGCAATTTCGGGTTGGTCGATGCAGGAAAAAGCGGAAAGCAGATGCTCGTTCAATTCTTTCAACACGCTCGCCGGAAGCACAGTAGGCGTACCTCCGCCATAATGTATTTGTGAAACAGGGCGATGCGTATCCAACAATTTCGCCGTTTTTTCAATTTCCTGATGCACCGCCGAAACATACCGGTCAATCTTTTCCGGTTTCATTATGGCGAAAGAATTGCATCCGCAATAATGGCAGAGATGGCGGCAAAAAGGGATGTGGATATAAAAGGAAATGCGCTTTTCTCCAACCGTATTTGATTCTTTTACAGCTGTTTCATAATCTTTTACCGTAAAAGATTCCTCGAAATAGTTTGCCGGCGGATAACTGGTGTATCGCGGTACTGGCACGTTGTATTTTGCTAATAATTCAGTTGTTGTCATCTTGTTTTTTCTTTCCGAAACGCCACCAATATATAAATTAGCGAGGCGCACGCCAATCCAAATTCAAAGAGAAACAATCCGCTATATCCTGTTTTGTCGGCGACGTGTCCGCTGAGTGCGGCGATGCAGATACCGCTGAATTGGGCAATTACCGTTTGAATGGTAAAATCGGTACCTTCCCGTCCTTCGCGTACGCAGTCCATGGCAATGGTATAAACGGCTACGGTTGCCATTCCGTAACTTCCCCACAACAAGAGGATTCCTACATACAACAATTGTATTTCCGGATTTGGATTCGTGGAAACCAAGTAGAAATAAAAAGTGGTAAAAAGAATCAGGATGGCAAACAAGATGCGGGAATGGAAACGCCCGATTCTTCGGATGATAAAGCCCGCCAGAAAAGAGGCGACCAATCCGGTAGCGGTTCCGAAAAAGCCGCTCATTTTGCCGATCTCTTTGATGTCATACCCCAAATCCACCAAATAGGGTCGCATCATGGCTAAAGTGCCAATCATGGCGGAATAATACAAAAGCAGGAAACCAATTTGTTTTCCGATGCCGGGCTGGGCAAAAAAATGCAGGATGTCGCGCATACTCGCCCGTTGCGCTTTTTCAATTTTAGGCTTGATTTTCAAACCTTTATTGAAGAGCAAGGGTAATAAAGCAACGACGACAAACAACGCCAGAAAAGGGAGCAGGCTGTTCCATCCAATCTGTTTGAACAACAGCAACAACAAGCCTCCGCCAATCATTGCTCCGCCAAAACTGCCCATGGCTTGCATACTGTTGACGAGGCTCTTGTCTTTCTTTTTGAACGAAAGCACGGCTAAAGCATCCGTAGCAATATCCTGCGTGGCAGAAGCCACAAAAGAGATAATGATAAGTGTAAGTATGGTTGAAAAGTTGGTATTCACGTTCAGAAACGCCACCGAAAAGATGATCGCGGCATAGACCAATTCCGAAGAGAATATCCACCGTTTGTAGTCGTTTACGGTAGTTGAGTAGCGGTCGATAACGGGCGACCAAAGAAATTTCAGTATCCAAGGGAGTTTAATAAGTTGCAAGAAACCGATGGAAGTCAGGGTAAAATTTTCCTGCCGCATCAATACCGGAATCACCGTTGAGAAGAAACTCATCGGAATCGTTTGCGCAATGTATAAGCAAAAGAAAGTAAATGTATTTTTTTTGTTAATCATAATTTCAAACTGAAAGTGTACAGAAAACAACCCCAAAAGTAGGATTTTTTTTTGGAATTATCAATGATTTTGCGTTTATTTCAGTTTCACACTAAGACTTGTCCCGCACGTAAAAGGCTTCCCTTTCTGAGCATAACCCTGTCCGCCTGTTTCAAAATAGAAAGCGGTATATTCTGTATTGCTTATATTTCTCGCCCAAATCGATAGGGTTGCAATGCCTTTTGAGACAGCTATTTTCCCGTTTAATAGTCCGTAATAGGGTTGGGAAACGGCATTGTCTTCGTTCCAATAAATGCGACCGGCGCCGCTGTAATTGAGGTTTACCGTCATCCGGTCAATTCGTTTGCTTGTCAGTGGTATTTGGTAGTCGCCTCCGAGTACAAAAGTATGAGACGGAACCAAAGGCAGATATTTTCCTGCATAATCAAGCGTTTCGCTGCGTTTGTATTCTTTGAATGTTGCCTGCGTATAACCCCAATTCGTATAAAAAGTGAAGCCGTTGAAAAGAGCGCCTTGCAAGCTAATTTCCGCCCCTTTGCTTTCGGAACGCCCCGCATTAGTAAGCCTTTGTCCGATTCCACTTGGGAGCGGTTGGGTAATCTGTTGATTTTTCCAATCAATATAGAAAAGGCAGATTTCCGATTTCAAGCGGTCATCCCAAAAGGATAATTTGGAACCAATTTCGTAATTCCAACTATATTCGGGGTCGAACGAACGGTCTTCGTCCCGCTCAAAAGACGAATTGAATCCTCCTGTCTTATATCCTTTAGAAACAGATACATATAGCATCTTTGAAGTGGGGAGCGTATATTGCAAAGCCATTTTTGGCGTTACCTGACTGAAATGCAATTGGCTGTCGAAAGCATCGGTTTGTTCCTGTCCGGCAGACGTATTTTTATACGCTACATAATCGTTGGATGCTTTTTCGTAATCGTAACGAGCGCCTAATGTAAGCGACAAGCGATCTATAAATAAATCATTCAGAATGGATTGATGATAAAATGAAATGCCGGAAGTAGGAATATCATACAGTTTTTGCGTATCATAATTTGCCGCTTTATACTCGGTCGTCACATCATTATCTATCGCTTGGCGAAAAGCAAAAACGCCGAAAAGCCATTTGTACCAACTGCCGGAAACAGATTTGATATTTATTTCCTGCGACACGGTCGATTGCTTTTGATTCTGCTTGGCAAAATATTTATTTTCGGGCGTAAAATCTTGGTCAACTCCCTGTTTGTCGGAGAGATGCTGAAACGCCGTTTGACTATTGATACTGAACTGTTCGGTTGTATAAATCAAGGTGGCGCCGGTGGAAGAAATGGTACGCTTATATGAACTGTAATCATTATAATTGACATCGCCTGTTTTTTTCGTGTCGGCATCAACCACGGCATACGGATAACCGCCTTGGTCTAAATAATCCAAACTTTGCATCAATTTCAGGCTGAGATTGGGTTTAATCCGCCATTCCAAACGGATACGCCCGCTACCGGAATCGGAATTATCCGCTTTATTTCCGGTGTATTGATTGGTAAAATAACCGTCTGAATGATTGTAATTGCCTGAAACGGAATATCCAAACGAGTTGTTTATTTTTTCGTAATGCGCCGCGCTCCCGCCCAAATTGGTATAATTTCCGGCAGAAGCAGAAATCAAGGTTTCCTGATATTGCAAGGGCGATTTGGTGTAAACATTAATCAATCCGCCCATCGTATTTCGACCATACAGCGTACCTTGCGGGCCTCGAAGCACTTCCATGTAATCGATTTCGTTCAGGTCGAAGTCGAAAGCCGATTTTTCAAAATAAGGAATGCCATCCACATACAAACCAATGGATGGAGAATTGATTTTAGAACCGATTCCCCGGATATACACCGGCGAAGTGAGTTTGGATCCGTAATCCGGAATAAACAGATTGGGAACCAACGCGCTGATGTCTTTGATTCCGATAATATTTTGATTTTCAATATTTCCCCGGTTGATAGTTGAAGTGGAAACCGGCAGTGTGCGGAAATTTCCGTCATATTTGAATGAACGAATAACCACCTCGTCTAAAGAAATCTCTTTGACTTTAAGCGTATCGGTTTCTCCGGCAAAAAGATTGAAACAGAATAGAATACTTGCTACAAAAAAAATAAATCTCATAAGCTTAGTTTTGTTTTAGATAACGATTGAGATAGGGAATATCTTTCAAAGACAAATCCCGCCGGATCAAGACCAGTAAATAAATACCGATTAATATTGTCCGGAATCCCAATCGAATATATAAATTTTCAATGGGTATGAATATTGCGATACAATACAAGAGCAGGGCAAGTCCGGAATAGAGGAAAATCGTTTTCAAATCGTATTTTATCGGATAATGCTTCTGTCCGACAAAATACGAAAAAAGCATGATCAATCCGTTGCCGGTAAATGCCGCCCAAGCACAAGCCTTGTAACTATATAAAGGAATAAAAATAATGTTTAAGGTAATAATCACAATGCAACCGGTCACGGAAAAAATGGTTCCCCAATAGGTTTTGTCCGATAATTTATACCAAATTGAAAGATTGAAATAAACCGCAAAGAACAGTTCGCCAATCAAAACAATAGGTACAACCGATAATCCGGCCCAATAGTTAGAATTAATAAAATACTTGATAATATCTAAATAAAACATTACGCTGAGAAAAACGAGTAATCCGAAGATAACGAAATATTTCATGACATCGGAATAAGATTGTTTCGCATTTTTATCTTTGCTTTTTTCAAAAACAAACGGCTCGTAAGCATAACGGAAAGCTTGCGTAAACATCATCATGATTAAGGCAATTTTGAAACAAGCGCTGTAAATTCCCAATTCACTTTTCCAATGTGCGTGGTCTGGATAGACCTCCGGAAAGACCAATTTGTCCACCACCTGATTGCTCATTCCGGCTAAGCCCATTAGCATTAACGGGAAACAGTAACGGAATATTTTTTTTGCCAATGCCCAATCGAAACTATATTTAAACCCGGTCAATTCGGCAAAAAGACAGGCAGTTTGAATACCGGTAGCCAGCAAATTGGAAATAAATATGTATCCCAAACGAAAATCGCCATTCCAAAACCACGCGATTAAAGACGGATAATGTCGGTCTATCCAAGGGCAAATCAATAAAAAGAAGACACAAAAGACACTATACAGTACCACATTCAGTACTTTCAAAAAACCAAATTTGATGGGTCTTTTCTTATAACGCAGGTAAGCGAAAGGAATAGCGCTGATGGCATCCATTCCCAAAATAAGGATAATCAGGCGAATATAGTTGCTTGGGGCATCATCGTCCCAGAAAAAATTTCGAACAAACGGGAGAAATCCCAAAAAGACCACAAAAAACAAGGCCACGATACCGCCGATACTAAGCAAAGTGGTGGAATAAACCGCATCTACTTTGTATTTGTCTGTTTGGTTGACAAAACGAAAAAATCCGGTTTCCATGCCGAAAGTAAGCACAACGAGGAACAATGCCATATAGGCGTATAGATAATTCATCATGCCAAAGTCGTCCGGCAGAAGCGTATAAGTGAACAGCGGCACCATCAACCAAGTAATCATTTTTGACACAATGGTTGTTCCGCCGTAGATAACGCTGTCTTTAATTAATGATTTTGTTTCTAACACAAAAAATAACGTTGTTATGAATTTTCCGAATGATAAGGCGCAAAGTTAGTTAAAATTTTGGCTTTAGAAAAATATATCTTCATTTTCCGGCACGAATTTGACCATACGAAAGGGATATTGTTTATTGATAAGTTATGTGAAAAGCAGTTTGATTTTTTTCTCCAAAATAGCCATCCCAATACTTGCCTTTTCTTTGATAACAGTCACATTGGAAGAAACATCCACGTTATTAGGGTCAATGAGAAAAACAGGAGCGCTTCTCTTTACATAACGAATTAAACCGGCTGCCGGATAGACTTGCATGGAAGTGCCGACAATAACTACCATATCAGCTGTGGAAACAATCTCCATCGCTTTTTCAATCAAAGGAACCGCTTCGCCAAACCAGACGATAAAAGGCCGGAGAACCGAACCATCTTCCGCCTTTTCTTCCGGAAGAATCGCCCTCGTCCCAATTTCATAAATGCTTGTTTTATCGGCATTGCAGGCTTTGGTCAATTCGCCATGCAAATGAATGACCGTTGAACTACCGGCTCTTTCATGCAAGTTATCCACATTTTGAGTGATGATCGAAACGGAATACGATTTCTCCAATTCCGCAATAATTTTATGCCCTTGATTCGGCGCAACACTATTGAGTTGAGCGCGTCTATCATTATAAAACTGTTGCACCAGCACGGGATTGCGATGCCAACCCTCAATACTCGCAACCTCCATAACGTCGTACTGCTCCCACAGTCCATTGGAATCCCGAAAAGTTGATATGCCGCTTTCGGCGCTCATTCCGGCGCCGGTTAAAAATACAATGTGTTGTTTGTTGCTCATGATTTATGTGAATTTTTTTACATCAGAAAAATAAAAGTAATTACGAAATATAGTTAAAAAAAACTTAAGTTTTTTTCATTCAATCCGTTGCTGTTTTCCACATATTGTTTTGAGATATTCGGTGGGTGTAATTCCCTCCTGCATCTTGAACACCTTATTAAACGAAGACTGATTTTTGAATCCGGAAGAAAGATAAATATATTTCAAGGTATATTTCTGTGAATCTTCCTGCTGCATTAATTCCTTGACTTTTTCTATCCGGTAAAAATTGACAAGGTTATTGAAATTCATGTTTTCTTTGCTGTTGATTGCTTTGGACAGATAGGCAGGATTGATATTCAAGTCGTGAGCCATCTGCGTTAGTGAAAAATCTTCCTGAAGATAAGGCTGTTTGCTTGTAAAATACGCTACAATCTGGGTGTATATTTGCCTGTATTTTTCTTCTTCTTCATTTTCCGCTTCCAACAGATATTTTCTTTGTTCATCGTTCGCCAAACCAATCGTATCCATCAACTGGGAAATTTGTATCCGGTGGAACCGGTGCATGTAATACAAACTATAACACACCAGCAGGAAAGCAGAAAATGCACTGATGATGTGCGCTTTCAATATATAGTGAGCAGGCATAATATCGAAATTGGGGTAAATGTCTCTAAACAAAACAGATGCGTAATAGCGCCGTAAAACCTGCGACAAAATGATCGCCAGCGCCACCAGCAAAAAAACGAAACCCACCCATTTTGCGGCTTTTTTACCGGGATAAATCACATAAATACAGAGCGGCAGAACAGTGTACCAGAAAAACAAAGCTACTACACCTGCCGACAAGTCGAGAACAGTGATAGGAAACAGCACAACGAAAAGAAGGAGAAAATAAAGCGTGATAAGCTTTTTAGTGTAAACGACCGGGACAACATACACTAAAACAATTGCTATTATGTGACCAAAGATTTCCAAAAATAAAATATATTTGAAAGGGTACGGCAATGGACTATATGAGCATATTGCATAAACAGTAGATATTGCAACAAAGTATAAAATACCTAAAATAAATTGCTTAAATGTTTTTTCGTAAATCTGCAAATTTGTCTGGTTCATTTTTATGTATTTTTAACGGCACGAAGGTACAAAAAAATTAAATAAAACCAACAATTTATGCAAGTCAATACAATTCTTTGGATATTTGTGTAATTATCGAACAAAAAATTTAAATTTTATGATTTGCATCCAAGCCGTACTTTCAAATTAAGGCTGTGAAAACTTTGTTATAACCCTGCCCGGCATAAGATGTTGCGTAAAGTATGCTCTCCGGCAACACTTAAACTTTTTCATCAACTTTCGCCGCTGTTTTCCTGATATTGTTTGAGATATTCGGAGGGGGTAACTCCCTCCTGCATTTTGAATGCTTTATTAAACGAAGACTGGCTATTGAATCCGGAAGAAAGATAGATGTATTTCAACCTGTATTTTGGGGAACCTTTCTGTTGCATTAATTCCTTGACTTTTTCTATCCGGTAAAAATTGACAAGGCTGTTGAAACTCATATTTTCTTTGTTGTGGATTGCCCTGGACAAATAGGCGGGATTGATATTCAAGTCGTGAGCCATCTGCGTTAGTGAAAAATCTTCTCGAAGATAAGGCTGTTTGCTTGTAAAATATTCTATAATCCGGGCGTATATTTGCCTGTATTTTTCTGCCTCTTCATTTTTTCCCAATAAATTTTTATCTTTTTCGTCGTTATCCAAACCAATCGCATCCACCAACTGAGAAATTTGTATCTGATGAAACCGGTGCACATAATACATACAATAGCACAC
The DNA here is from genome assembly GCA_025999935.1 of Bacteroidia bacterium. GTDB lineage: Bacteria > Bacteroidota > Bacteroidia > Bacteroidales > Azobacteroidaceae > Azobacteroides. The sequence continues at coordinate 31,737 of BNXY01000006.1, forward strand.
CATCAGAAAAGCGATAAATGCACTGACAACGTTGTCTATAAGCATAAGGTGAACATGCAAAGTGGCCGGAGGAAAAAAGCTACGCAGAACAGGTTCGTAATAATGCCATAAAATCTGCGAGGCAACGTACGCCGACACCATCATCAACAAGAAATAAGCTACCCATTTTACGGCTTTTTTATTGGGATAAACCACATAGATCCCGACCGGCAGACTCATGTGCCAAAAGAGCAAGGTGATTATACCTATCGACAAATTGAGGGTAATGCAAGGAAACATCAAACCGATGAGAATAATAAAATAAGGAGTGATAAGTTTTTTGATATAAACGATTGGGACAAAATATACCACAACAATTGCCAATATATGAATAGCGGCCTCCAAAAAGAAAAGATAATTGAAAGGATATGACAATGGATAATACGAGTATATTGAAAGAAAAACGGATGCTACAATAAAGTACAGAATACCTAAAATAAATTGCTTAAGTGTTTTTTCGTAAATCACTGAATTATCCTGATCCATTATTATACTATTAAAATTTTTAAAAATCACAATTTACAAAGCAAATGCTTTATTTAATAATAATCTGTCTTAATTTCTCACATTTATATAAACAATTGCTTTTATCAACGGCGCAAATATACAAAAAAATATTTTAAAATCCCAATAATTTGTAATAAAAAAAATGCAATTATCCGAAATATTATGTATTTTTTCCCAATTCAACCTGCTTTTTACGCATAAAAGCAATAAGCTTTTTATTTTTACGTTATTATTTCGGAAAAGTATCGAAATGAATAAGAGAATATCCATCATTATTAGCCTTCTGTTGTTAGTTTGCAGTCTTTTTGCACAGACGCAAAAGGTAAAGAATCAGCCTTATGGCGATTATAAATTGTATCACTTCGGGATTACCATCGGAATGAATTTTCAGGATATGCTGTTGACCAATTCCGGTCTAACCAACGAAAACGGAGAAACTTGGTATGCTACAATTCCCGATTATTCTCCCGGATTTACCGTGGGGCTGATCGCGGATATGTATCTGAATCCTTTTATGAATTTGCGTTTTACGCCTTCGCTTTCTTTTGGCGAAAAAAGTTTTGAATTTGTGGAACCGGATTTGAATGAAAGTTTTATAAGTTCTGTTCGTTCCAATTATCTGATGGCTCCTTTGGATTTGAAGTTTCGTTCAATGCGCCTGAACAATTACCGGCCGTATGCGCTTGCCGGCGTATATGCAGCGATCGATTTGGGGCGAAAATTGGATGAACCTATCCTTTTAAAGCCGATGAATTATGGACTTACCGTCGGTTTGGGCTGTGATTTTTATCTTCCGATTATCAAAATAGTTCCGGAAATCCGTTTTTGTTTCGGCTTGAACGATATTTTGGAGAAAAACCGCACCGACTTAACCGACCCCAGTATGAATAAATATCCGAACGCCCTTACCAAAGGCGTTTCCCGGATGATTATGATTACGTTTAATTTTGAATGATTTTTTCAAATAACTACCTGTTATAGTTGAAACAGTTGCACGTAGAAAAGCAAAGCGTATATCGCCAGCAAAAAACTGTCGAAACGGTCTAAATAACCGCCGTGACCGGGGAGGGATTGACCGGAATCTTTTACGTTTAAGGTGCGTTTTATCAAGGATTCGATTAAGTCGCCCCAAGTACCGAAAACGACTATCGCCAAAGACAATCCCAGCCAATGATAATAAGGAATTTTCGGTTCAAAATGGGCGAAAATGAATGATGACGCCAATGTGAAAATCAAACCGCCGAAGAAACCTTCCCAGGATTTCTTGGGTGAAATGCGCTCAAAAAGCCGGTGTTTTCCAAACAAAACCCCGATTGCATACGCACCGCTATCATTGACCCAGATAAATACAAGGAGAGATAAAACCAATAAGGAATTATACATCGGACTTCCGTCGGTCGTCATGCCGCGAAAAACAATCAAATTCAGAATAGATATCGGCAAGGCAATATAAAGTTGTCCCAAAAGGATATATGCAACATGGCTGACGGGGTCGGGTTGTTTTTCATACAATTCCGCAATCAGCAAAATGACGATATAAAGCAGGTAGAAAGAAAAAATGGAATATCCGGGAAAAACGGAAGTTTCCGATACCTGCAAAAAAGCGCATACAAACAGCAGTAGTCCGCCGAAACAATTGTAATACAGATTAATCTTTGTCTTTTTCTGTGTGTTGATTAAACTGTAAAATTCCTTTAAACAGAGTATGATTACCAGCGAGAAAAGGGCGAGAAAAGTATAGGAATTAGTAATTATTCCCAAGCATACAAGCGCTACATATACGATTCCCGTAATCAATCTGGTAATAAGATTCTTCATTTCGCTTGATTTACGCTGTTTTTTCCGGCGCTTTTTCTTCGGGATTTTCCGGCGCCTGAGCCGCAACTTCATCTCCAGTTATTAGACCTTGCTGCTCCAATATCTCTTGCGAACGGGAAAGCCATTTCCGTTTGCCGAATATCTTTTCCAAATCGTCGGCATAAATGACTTCTCTTTCAAGTAATACATCCGTCAACGACTTGTGCTGATTGCTGCTTTCGGTTAGTATGGACTTCGCTCGCGTATATTGTTCGCTGATAATTCGTTTTACTTCCTCATCAATCAAACGGGCGGTATCGTCGCTGTAGGGTTTTGAGAAACCCCAATCCTGTCCGCTGGCGTCGTAGTAATTCAAATTCGGCAAGCGGTCGCTCATTCCGTAATAAACCACCATGGCATAAGCCTGTTTGGTTACTCTTTCCAAGTCATTGGCAGCGCCGGTCGAAATTTTACCCAAAATCAATTCTTCGGCAGCGCGGCCACCCAAAGTGGCGCACATTTCATCCTGCAACTGCTGATAGGTAGTGATTTGCCGTTCTTCGGGCATATACCAAGCGGCGCCCAAGGCTTTTCCTCGGGGCACAATCGTTACTTTTACCAAAGGATTGGCATATTCCAGCATCCAACTCAAAGTGGCGTGACCGGCTTCGTGAATTGCAATGGTCCGGCGTTCTTCAACGGTTGTCACTTTTGACTTCTTTTCCAAACCGCCCACAATCCGATCGACAGCGTTCATAAAATCTTCTTTCTGAACAAATTCCTTGCCATTGCGCGCGGCAATCAAAGCTGCTTCATTGCATACATTGGCAATATCCGCGCCGGAAAATCCCGGTGTTTGGCGGGCCATAAATTCCGTATCTACCGATTGGTCTATTTTGATATTTCGCAAATGCACGACGAAAATTTCCTTCCGGTCGTTCAGTTCCGGTAAATCCACATTGATTTGCCGGTCGAAACGTCCGGCGCGCAAAAGGGCTTTGTCCAAAATATCCACCCGGTTGGTCGCTGCCAGAATAATTACTCCGCTGTTGGAACCAAATCCGTCCATTTCCGTTAGCAACTGATTCAAAGTATTTTCCCGCTCATCGTTAGTGCCCATGTTCGGGTTTCTTCCGCGGGCGCGGCCGACTGCATCAATTTCATCAATAAAGACAATACAGGGCGCTTTTTCTTTTGCCTGGCGGAATAAATCACGCACCCTTGATGCGCCTACGCCGACAAACATTTCCACAAAGTCAGAGCCTGAAAGAGAGAAGAAAGGCACATCGGCTTCTCCGGCTACGGCTTTCGCCAACAAGGTTTTACCCGTTCCCGGAGGTCCAACCAACAAGGCGCCTTTGGGGATTTTCGCTCCCAAATCCGTATATTTGGCCGGTTTTTTAAGAAAATCGACAATTTCTTCCACTTCCTGTTTGGCTTCCGACAGTCCCGCCACATCTTTGAAAGTTATTTTTTGGGATTGCGGCGAGGATTTATCATACAATTGCGCCTTGGTTTTGCCTACGCTGAATAATCCGCCGCCTCCGCCGCCTGACATTCGCCGCATGATAAATATCCACAGAAAAACCAAAAGTAATACCGGAAGAATATTTAAAAGAATAGACCACAATAAGTTGTTGCCCTCGTCGTAAGTTATCGTGGCGTTAATTTCGTTTTTGTTTACCCATCTTTCGTAAAAATCAGTAAACTTGTCCGCTGAAGGTATCGTAACCGTAATGGTGGCGTCTCCCTCCTTTTTAAGCGGATTTTTACCGGGAAAACTTGGAATGGTATTAGGCTCTAAAATGCCGGAAACCAATTCCGGTTTGATGGTTGCAACGACTTTCTTATTGGACAGATTGACCGACATCTTACTGAAGGTATTGTCTTCCGCCAATTTCTGAAATTCCGACCAACCTACATCTTTATTGTTAACAGGCGTATTGTTTGTGAAAAAAACAGCCATTAACATGATAATAATCAGGCCGTATATCCAAGTCATGTTGAATTTGAAAGGCTTATTATTATTCGGCCCCATTCCCCCCGGCAAATCGGGTTTCTTGTTGTTATTTTTATCGTTTTCGCTCATAAAATATCAGGAATTTCAGTAACATCAGCATCCGCCCATAAATTTTCCAAGTTATAATATTCCCTGATTTCGGGAATAAATATATGTATCATAACCGTTCCGTAGTCCATGGCTATCCATTGGGCTTCCCGCATTCCTACGGCTCCCATCGGTTTTTCACGCAACTTTTCATAAACCAAATCCCATACCGAATCAGACAAAGCCGAAACTTGCGTAGGTGTATTCCCTTGACAAATAATGAAATATTGACAAATAGAGCCTTCTAATTCAGACAAGTTCATAGTTATAATCCGCTTCCCTTTTTTCTCTTGTAACGCTTCTGTTATCGTATCTACTAAAATTTTTGTTTCTCCCATTCAAATATTTTTATTGTTTTTTTATTTCTACACAAACCGGCCGTTTTTAACATCCGGCCCTATTTACCGCTGAACGGTTTTATCATTGTAGCTTGCAAAGATAGTGTGTTTTTTTGTTTATTCAATAAATTTAGTGCAAAAACAAAATGATAATGCAAAATTTGGAATTGACAGCTATTTATTTCTTCTCTATTTTAGAATTATTTAACATTAATTCTTTGTCTGTCTAAAAAATTAGACGTATGTTTGTGCCGTGAATTATAAATTAAAAAAATATCTACTTATGAAACGTTGGTTATTTTTGATTGCGCTACTGATGCCTATAGGGGTGTATTCGCAGATAAACATTCAGATGGGCGCCCAAAAACCGGTAAAGAATGAGGTTATCGATACCGGGGTGATTCGTGTTTTTTATGAATTATTGTCGGTTGCCGATCCGGAAAAGCCGGATAAAACAACTAAAGATTATTTGGTTTTGGAAATCGGGGAAAAAGGTATTTCCCGCTTTTACAGTGACAATAAACGCCGGCAGGATTCAATCATGGCCGAATTGATTAAAATAAATCCTACTCGGATTGATATGGGAAAAGCCCTGAAAGATAACGGTATTTCATCGGGTGGCGATCAACGGGAAGTTTTTAAAAATTATCCTTCCGGAAAAATTATGGTAACCGACCATATTGTTTCGTCCGATTATCTTTATGAAGAAAATTTGAATGATATTCAATGGCAAATCGGCACAGACACGGTAACGATTTTGTCCTATTTGTGTCAGAAAGCAACGGCCGATTTTCGCGGAAGGCATTACGAAGCTTGGTTTGCCCCTGATTTACCCATCAACGACGGGCCTTGGAAATTCATGGGCTTGCCCGGATTGATTCTGTCCATTCAAGATGTTGATAAACACTATCAATTTCAGGCGATTGGATTGGAAAATTCGACACTTCCGGTAAATTTTCCGAAAAAAGATTATTTGAAAACTTCCCGCAAAGAAGTGGAAAAAATTCAAAAGCGATTTATCGAAGACCCCATGGGATTTATTACCGCTTCCATGCCGGGGACTAATATCCAAATAAAAATGATGGATGAAACCGGCAGTGAAAAAACCGGCAGTGAAATTAAATTTCCGTATAACCCCATAGAATTAGAATAAAATGAAAAAAATTGTATTATCAATCTTTTTTGCCACGGTGGTTTATCCGGCATTTACACAGGATGTTGTTGTAGTTGGTTCCGCTACTGCCGGCCGGAAAGGAGAAGAAATGGGAAAAGAATACTTGGACATGGCGACTGTCAGGGTTTATTATTATTTTACCCAAAAGGAAAAGGCGAATGACAAATCGTTTGTTCGTCACGACACAATGACTTTAGATATCGGCGCTCAAATGTCGCATTATTACGATATGACCCGGCCAAAAAAGGATGCTGAATCTCCGCTTAATCAATTAGACCCAAACAGGATTCAAACGATTTCGGTTTTAAAAGGCAACAGTGCAGATGAATTTGATAATTTTCTTGGAGAAAAACATGAACAGAATTATTTTGACGGGACTTCGGAAAAAATTTATAAAAACCGCATCAGCGGCCGGCTTACGCTTATTGATAATGCAAATGGTCTTTACCGGTGCGACGATCCGGTCGGTTTGCTTAACTGGGAAATTACGTCGGATACCGCAACCATTCTTGATTACAGTTGCCAAAAAGCGAAAATTCGTTTTCGTGGAAGGGATTATGAGGCTTGGTTTGCGCCGGAGATTCCCATTAATGACGGCCCTTGGAAGTTTTTCGGCTTGCCGGGATTGATTGTCAAAGTAAATGATGCAGAGGGATTGGTCGCTTTTGAATGTGTGGGTTTACAAAATTTGGATACGCCTTATGAAATCGGAATTCCCCAGGGGAAATACATTCAATGCAATCGCAAAGAATTGGAGAAAGTCATCAGAGAACGAGGCGCATCCATGCGTGTTTTTGTCAATGGCGGCAATGTTGTCATTGCAGGTAAAAGTTTAAGTCCTTCCTTTAAGTTTTTGGAATTAGAATGAAAAAAAAATTATCTGTCCTCTGTCATTGCGGACTTGATCCGCAATCTCATGATGGCCGCTTAATGATTGTAAGGGGATTGCGGGTCAAGCCCGCAATGACAATTTTTCTATTATTGATGTTTTCCATCGTTTCCAGTGCTCAGACTGTAATTCAGGGAACGGTTAAGGATGTGCAGGATAATAAGGGAGTCAATGGGATTAATGTGATGCTACAAGAACCCGGCAATTCGGCCATATCCGCTTTTGCCATGACGGATATCAATGGAAAATACAAATTGGAATACAAAGGCGAAAAAGATTCCGTCACGATTTCAGCATCCGGATTCAATATTCAAAAGCAACTAAAAACCGTTGCTCGAAAAAATCAGACAGTAGATTTTGCGGTTTCATTTGAATCGATTTCCCTGAAAGAGGTGAAAATCACGCCTCCGAAAATCAGACAGCGCGGCGATACCATCAATTATTTGGTGGATGGTTTTATCGACAAAAACGACCGAACCATCGGCGATGTTTTGAAGAAATTGCCGGGAATTGATGTCAAGGAAAGCGGTCAGATACTTTATCAGAATGAACCCATCAATAAAATGTATGTTGAGGGTTTGGATTTGTTGGGCGGACGTTACGGGATTGCAACGAACAACATTCAGGCGAAAGATGTGCAAAGTGTGGAAGTGCTCGAAAATCATCAACCGATAAAGGCCTTGAAAGACCGGGTTTTGTCGGAACAGGCGGCGCTTAATCTGAAGTTGAAGGATTCGGCCAAGGGAACGATTACTTCCAACGGACTGCTGGGCGCAGGCGCTTCGCCGCTTCTTTTGGCAGGGGAAATAACCGGCATGTATTTTACGAAAGGCCGGCAGAATATTACGACTTACAAGGGAAATAATACCGGAAACGATGTCAGTCGCGACTTAAATTCATTTTATTCTAATGCTGCCAGTCAGATGTCGGGCGGAGGTTTGCTTAGTGTTCAATCGCCGTCGTCGCCGTCAATCAGCCAGAAACGTTATTTGTTTAATCGCGCCAATGCTTTCACTTTCAATAATCTATGGAAATTGAAAAGCGATTATCAACTGAATGCCAATATCCACTATCTGAACGACCGGATTGATAAAAGCAGTTTAGACCACACGGAATATTATTTGCCGGGAGATAATTTGGTGCGGATTGAAGAAAAAATTAATTCCCGGCTTTACAGCAATCGTGCGGATGCCGAATTTCAATTGTCCGGAAATAAAGACAAATTCTACCTGAACAATTTACTGAAAATAACCGGAGCGTGGGACAATGAGCGCGGTAACGCCATCGGTGCGGACAGCGTTCGCCAACGCTTGGATAAACCGAATTACGGGATTAATAATACTTTTAACTGGGTTAAGAATTACGAAAAAACCGCTTTGAATATTTCTTCTTTCAATGGATTTTCAACATCGCCCCATACTTTAACGGTCAATCCCGTGCTCTACGACAACCTGTTTGAGCAGTCAACGAGTGCGGAAGCGATGCGGCAGTCCGTGACTTTGAATAATTTCCGTTCCATCACTACGGCATCGGCAGGTTATGACAAAGGCAAATTGAGTCAGAATTACGCCTTGAGTTTTCGGGCGGATTTGCAGCATTTAAATTCAGATTTGCAGGGAGTTGCGGGTCAAGCCGGCAATGACAAGTTGAATACTGTCCCCGATTCTTTGCGGAACGATTTGCAATGGAACAAATTGGAATGGCTTTTTACGCCCCGCTATACCTATATATATAATGATTGGCGGTTAAGTTTTTCTTTACCGTTCAATTACACCGCTTTGTTTATCGACGACCAAGTGAGAAAGAAGGAAGAAAACTATTCTCGCCTGTATTTCAATCCCTCGTTCATGGTTCAATACAAAATGTCGGCTTATTGGGATATGTATGCAAATGCAAGTTATTCAAACGGTATGGGAGGTATCAGCAACGAATATGCCGGATACATCATGCGTTCTTACCGCAATTTGATGCGCAATGAAGGGGATTTGTACGAAACGAAATCACAGAGTTACAGCATTAACCTGAATTACCGGAATCCCATCAAATCTGTATTCGGAAATGCCCGCGTTGCTTATTCCAATAGCAAAGCAAATTTGCTGTATGGTTACGATTTTGACGGAATCTTGCAGGTACAGAAATCATTGGCCCTTCCAAACAGGAGAGAAGGTATTTCTTCGGAATTTAACTTGAATAAAACGGTCGATGTCCTTGCATCCACCATCCGATTGGGCGGAGCCTATTCCACATCCACTTCTTCGCAATTGGTTCAGGGAGAAATTATCAAATACGGCAGCGAACGCTATTCGCTCACTCCGGCCATAAACACGAAACTTCAATCCTGGTCAAGTTTTTCTTACAGTATTACTTTCAGCGAGAGCCAAACACGATTAAAATCCGGAAACAATGATTTAGATCCCATCCGAACGGTTTCTCAACGCGCCAATTTCAATCTTTTTCCCTTGAAAGGACTGACTGTCAATTTGGAATACGAATATTTCTACAACAATGCCATCGCTTCCGGAAGCCGCACCATGTCGTTCGGCGATGTCGGAGTAAAATATAAATGGAATAAGCTGGAATTTTTGTTGAATTACACCAATATTTTCAATTCCAAACAATATATTTCGGCATCGTATAGCGACATCAGTTCTTATTATTATGCCTACGACTTGCGTTCGGCGGAAGTTTTATTAAGTGTTCGATTTAAAATAAAATAATTATGGTATTACAATTAACAAAAGCGGAAGAGCAGGTAATGAAAATCCTGTGGAGCATAGAACAGGGAACCGTCCAGGATATGCTGGAACGATTCGAGCCGCCCAAACCGGCCCGCACCACTGTTGCTACAATTCTCAGTATCTTGGAAAACAAAGGATTCGTCCAACATGAAAATGGAGGGAAAGCAAATATTTATTCTCCGTTAATGAAGAAAAAAGAATATTCCAAATTCCAATTATCCGGCGTGATGAAGAATTATTTCGACAATTCGTTTGCCTCTATGGCCTCATTCTTCGCAAAAGAAAACAATCTTTCTTTGGAAGAATTGGATTCGTTATTGGAAGAAACAAGGGAAGCTTTGCGTAAAGAAAAAATAAAAAAATAACATTATGGAAAACTTTATTTTCTATCTGCTTAAATCCGGAATCTGGATTACCGTTTTCTGGTTGATTTACCGGCTGTTTCTTCGGAAAGAAACTTTCTTTCAATTCAACCGCTACTTCTTGTTGGCCGGTTTACCGGCATCCTTTGCCTTGGCATTGTGTCAATACCGCTACCCTGTCCACCTGAATCTCCAATTAATGATTGCGCCCGAAGCGGTTGCCGCACAACCGGCGCCAACGGGTTTGCTTATCGGATGGCCGGTCGTTTTTGTTGCGATTTATGTTGTAGGCATGTTTGTTGTATTGATGCATCATCTCATTGGATTAAACAAAATCGGCCGTTTGATACGGAAGCAAAAATCAAGTATCCATACGAAACCGCCGGTTATTGAAATACCGCAGATTCAATCTGCCTTTTCTTTTTTCGGATATGTGTTTATGGATAAAACTGCAAACCTTTCCGAGGTGGAAAAGCGATTGATTCTGGAACACGAAACGGCGCATATTGAACAACGTCACTGGATGGATTTGCTGCTGTCTCAAATGGTGTGCGCCTTGCAATGGTTCAATCCCTTTGTCTGGTTGTACCGGAGCGCCGTTAAACAGAATCACGAATTTTTGGCCGACCGTTCGGTTATCCAAAAAGGAAATTCCCAAGCGGTTTACCATGCCGCATTAATCAATTACACATTAAAAGCGCCTGTTTTTGCTTTAGCAAACGCATTTGCAACTCACAAATTTAAACGAATCAACATGATGAAAAAGAATGTTTCCAAACCGGCGAAAAAATTCGCCGCATTGTTATTAATCCCCGCATTAGCCGTCTTCTTATGGGCTTTTGCCAAACCGGAGTATAAATATGCCATCTCCGTTCATTCGGAACCGGAAATGGTAGCTGTTAAAGATACGATTATCATTACCACGGATAAAGAGCCGGAAGGGATAACCGTTATCACAAAAGGAAAAGTGAAGAATGTAAAAACAATTGGCAGTACAAAAACAGAGGAACGAGTTGTAAATTCGGATTCAGTTGTTGTTATTGGATACGGGTCAATGAAAAAAATGACCGTAACATCAACAAATACCACACATTCAGGCAAAGACCCGCTTTTTATTGTGGATGGCAAAGTAGTCTCTTCTATAGATAAGTTAAATGAAAAAGACATTCATTCAATTTCCGTACTGAAAGATGGGGCAGCCACATCGATATATGGAGATGCGGGGAAAAACGGTGTTATCTTGATTACAACGAAAGCCGATTAACGACATTTTGGGATGGCAGGTCAAGCCCGCCATGACAAAAGAGAAATGTAAATAATTATTTAACAACTCAAAAAAAGATTTAGCTTTTTATTTTAAAATTTTTCTATTTGAAAGAAAAATTGTATCTTTGCACTCTCTAAATCATATTGATATATACAATAATTATTATAAAATTAAAAATTTTAAAAATGGCAAACTTAGATTTAAGCAAGTACGGCATTAACAACAACATCCCTGTTGTTTACAATCCGTCTTACGAAGAGCTTTTTCAAGCTGAATTAGATCCGAAAAACGAAGGATTCGAAAAAGGCGTATTAACAAACACAGGAGCAGTGTCTGTGGATACGGGTAAATTTACCGGTCGTTCGCCGAAAGACCGTTTCATTGTGAAAGATGCTGTTTCCGAAAACACGATTTGGTGGGACGGCAACATCAACAAACCAACTACAACCGAAGTTTGGAACGATTTGAAAGCCAATACAATCAAAGAATTGAACAAGGCTGAAAAATTGTATGTGGTGGATACTTATTGCGGAACCAACGAAGACACCCGCATGAAAGTGCGTTTCATCGTAGAAGTGGCTTGGCAGGCGCATTTTGTAACCAATATGTTCATCCGTCCTTCTCATTACGAATTGGCCAACTACGGCGAACCTGATTTCGTTGTATTCAACGGTTCAAAAACAACCGACCCGGATTGGCAAAAACACAATTTGAACTCGGAAGTTTATGTGTTGTTCAACCTGACCGAAAAAGAACAAATCATCGGCGGTACTTGGTACGGCGGCGAAATGAAAAAAGGCATGTTCTCCATGCAGAACTATTATCTGCCCTTGCGCGGAATCGCTTCGATGCACTGCTCTGCCAATGTAGGTAAAGACGGCGACGTAGCCATATTCTTCGGTTTGTCCGGAACCGGGAAAACCACCCTTTCCGCCGACCCGAAACGTTACTTGATCGGTGACGACGAACATGGTTGGGACAACAACGGCGTATTCAACTACGAAGGTGGTTGCTATGCAAAAGTGATTGATTTGAGTAAAGAAAATGAGCCGGACATCTGGCGCGCTATCTGCCGCGACGCTTTGTTGGAAAACGTAACCGTGAAAGCAGACGGTACGCCCGACTACTCGAAAGAAGCTTCTAAAACAGAAAACACCCGCGTTTCTTATCCGATTTATCATATCAATAAAATCGTGCTTCCTTCCCGTGCAGGTCACGCCAAGAAAATCATTTACCTGTCGGCAGATGCTTTCGGCGTATTGCCTCCGGTTTCTATCTTGGACGAAAAATCGGCGCAATATCACTTCCTTTGCGGTTATACTTCCAAATTGGCCGGAACGGAACGCGGTATTACCGAACCGCTTCCTTCGTTCTCTCCCGCATTCGGCGAAGCTTTTCTGACCTTGCACCCAACTCAATATGCAAGCGTATTGGCAAAGAAAATGAAAGAACACGGCGCAAAAGCCTATTTGGTAAACACCGGTTGGAACGGCACAGGCAAACGTATCTCTTTGAAGGATACCCGCGCCATCATCGACGCCATCATCGACGGTTCTATCGAAAAAGCGGAAACAATCAAGGTGCCTATTCTGAATTTGATCGCTCCGAAAGCATTGCCGGGCGTTTCCGACATCCTCGACCCGCGTACCACTTACGGTGCAAACGTTGCAGAATGGGAAACAAAAGCGAAGTCTTTGGGCGCAAAATACATCAAGAATTTTGAACAATACTTGCCGGAAGGTAAGGATTTGATTCCTTCGGGACCGCAATTGTAATTATACAATCCATCTACAAAAGGGTGTCCCTCCATGGGACATCCTTTTTTAACTTTCATCTTTTTTAACTTTAAAATAATATTATTCATGAAAAACAAACTATTCTCAATTGCAGCAATTTTAACTTTATTTGCGTTCTTTTGCAGCGCTCAACCCTATGCTCCGGTAAACAAAAATGCTACGCCGGAAGCAAAGCAGTTATTAAGCTTTCTCTACTCAGTTAGAGGTAAATACACCATTACAGGCCAGCACAATTTTGTCAGTGATTTTCCCAAGTACGACGAAACCGTACACGCGATGACCGGAACTTATTCCGCCTTGTGGGGCGCTGATTTCAGTTTTTCGGCACAAGGAGATAATGCCCGGAAGTTCCAACATTGCGGCCCGCTGAATCTTTCCGTTCCGATGGATAGCTGTTATGATAATGGAAAAACAGTAGCCGAACAGCGTCAACTCTTGGTAAACGAAGCCATCAAACAACATGCTAAAGGCCGGATTATTACCCTGATGTGGCATAGCTGCTATCCAACCAACGGCGATGAATGTAACGGCGACGATATCTGGCGTTTGAGCGCGGGTATCGAAAGACCCAACGCTGCCGAATGGAAAGAACTTACCACCGATGGTACGCCTCTGAATAAAGCATGGAAAAAACAATGGGATGGCGTTGCCTTCTATCTGAAACAATTGCAGGATGCCAAAGTGCCCGTTTTGTGGCGGCCTTATCATGAAATGAACGGCGAATGGTTCTGGTGGGGTTATCAACCGGGAGAAAACGGATTTAAGAAACTTTGGATTATGGCCTACAATTATCTGACCAACCATCACAAACTCAACAACTTGTTGTGGGTATGGAACACCAATGCTCCGCGGGATATCGTGGGCGATGTAGCAGGCCCGTATGCCGATTACTTCCCGGGCGTGGACTACGTGGATGTTTTGACGGCAGATGTTTACCGCAATGATTGGAGGCAATCGCATCACGATCAACTGATGGAACTCGGTAAAGGAAAATTGATTGGTTTGGGCGAAGTAGGAAACGTTCCCGAACCGGCGCTGTATGAAACGCAACCCAACTGGTCATGGTTTATGGTTTGGGGTTATTGCATCTACGATTTCCGCAGCAGAGACAGAAATGTAAATCCGGCGGCAAAAGCTATTTATGACAACCCGAAAAGCATTACGGCAGATAAAATCGAATTATCTAATAATGCTTATCAATTGAAATAAGCAAAAAATAAAGGAAGAAGCGGTTTCAAAAGTGCAATGCTTTTGAAACCGCTTCTTTGCTTAAATAGAGTAAATCGCCTCTTAATTAATTTATTCACTATTCATTTGAAACAGCCTCGTTCTTTACCTGTTTTTGATAGAAATATATTCCTGTACATCCAAAATGTTCCGGTATGCCGGGCGAATAATCCGTTTGCTCTTGAAGTTCAGCTCTTCGATGCGGTGCGTCGTCCAACCGACAATACGCGCCATGGCGAATAAAGGCGTATAAATTTCCTGCGGCAAACCAATCATTTCATACACGAATCCCGAATAGAAATCAATGTTTGAGGATACGCTTTTTTTGCTTCCCTTGAAATTGTAGAAAGACGCAATCGCCCTTTCTTCCAGCAATTCGAGGAATGCAAATTCTTCTTCTCGCCCCTTTTCCTTTGCCAAGTCACGCGCCAACTCCTTTAACAGTATGGCACGCGGGTCGGAAATGGTATAGACCGCATGACCGATACCGTAAATCAAACCGGTTTTGTTGTAAACCTCCTTGTTGAGCATCCGGTTGAAATATTTGTCGATTTCAGCGACACTTTTCCAATCAGCGATGTTTTCTTTCAAATGATTGAACATGTCCACAACCTGAATATTGGCGCCGCCGTGCAAAGGTCCTTTCAGCGAACCGATGCCGGCTGCGATGGAAGAATAAGTGTCCGTTCCGGTCGAGCTGGTTACGCGCACACTGAATGTGGAGTTGTTGCCGCCGCCGTGTTCCGCCTGCAACACCAACAACAGATCGAGGGTGCGGGCTTCCAATGAAGTATAATCCTTTTTCAGCATGTACAGGAAGTTTTCTGCAATCGTCAGATTTTCATTCGGATGGCGGATATGCAGGGAACGTCCGTGTTCGCTGTGCCGTAAAATATTGTAGGCGTATGCAATAATGGTTGGAAATCGGGCAATCAATTGAATGGACTGGCGCATCAGATTATCGGGAGATGTGTCGTCGGGATTTGAATCGAAATTATACATTTCCAACACACAGCGCGCCAAAGAGTTCATGATGTTGTGTCCTTCCAAATCAATGATATTCATTTTGGTTTTCTGTTCCAAAGGCATGTTGTCGTTGATTAGTTCCCTGAAATTTGCCAACTCTTCCTTATCCGGCAATTTCCCGGAAAGCATCAGATAAGCAACTTCTTCAAACCCAAAACGTTTGTCCTTGATTAAATCGTGAACAATGTCTTCGACGTCGTAACCGCGGTAAAAAAGTTTGCCGGGAATGGCTTTCAATCCTCCTTCCGGCAAGCGTTCGTACCCGACTACATTCCCGATTTGGGTAAGTCCCACCAATACTCCGGATCCGTCTTCGTTACGAAGTCCCCGTTTTACATTGTGCTTCACAAACAGATCATTATCGATCTTGCTGGTCGTCTTTACAGACTCCGATAATTTGTAAATTAGATATTCTTTTTTCATTGTAATAATTTTTTAATTCGTAATTGTCTTGAACCTTGATGATAATAAGATTTTTAAGATTACCTTGATTAAGAAAAATCTTAAGAATCTTTTTAATCTTGATAAAATCAAGGTTCAAGACGTAATTTTTTAATAATCGTTTCACCAAATTCTATAGTGCCCAAGGGTTTTCCGTTCGGCATGAATCGCGCCAAATCGGTTGTAGCCTCCCCATTAATAAACGCTTCTTCCATGGCTTTTGTTGTCAAATCGGCAGCCTCTTTCCATCCGAGATATTCGAGCAGCATCACGGAAGAAAGAATCAGTGAGGACGGGTTGACCTTGTTTTGCCCTGCAATATCGGGCGCTGTGCCGTGAGTGGCTTCAAAAATAGCGTGACCACTCAAGTAATTGATATTGGCTCCGGGAGCGATGCCGATACCGCCGACCATTGCCGCCAATTGGTCGGAAATATAATCACCGTTGAGATTCAATGTCGCAATAACCGAATATTTTTCCGGTGTCAATAAAGTGTTTTGTAAGAAAGCATCGGCAATCACATCGTTGATAATGATTTTTCCTTCGGACAATTCTTTGGCAAATTCTCGTTCCGCCAAGGCATAACCCCATTTTTTGAAGCCGCCTTCGGTGTATTTCATGATGTTGCCCTTGTGCACCAAAGTAACACTGGGCAAATGATTTTCCAAAGCGTATTCGATAGCCGAACGCACCAAACGTTCCGTCCCTTCGATGGAAACCGGTTTTACGCCAAAGGCGGAAGTATCCTCAAACCGGATTTTCGTCACGCCCATCTCGTCTTTCAGGAAACGGAGGAATTTCCGAGCTTCGGGCGTGCCTTGTTGCCATTCAATGCCCGCATAAATATCTTCGGTATTTTCCCGGAAAATAACCATATCCACCTTTTGCGGCTCTTTGATTGGCGATACAACGCCCTTAAACCAGCGCACGGGGCGCAGACAAACATACAAATCCAAAGTTTGCCGAAGCGCTACATTCAACGAACGGATGCCTTCGCCGATAGGTGTGGTTAGAGGGCCCTTTATACCAACCAAATGTTCGCGGAAAGCATCCAAGGTTTCATCGGGCAACCAGTTGCCGGTTGCTTTAAAGGCTTTTTCACCCGCCAAAACTTCTTTCCATTCAATCGAACGTTTTCCCTGATAAGCTGTTTTTACTGCCTCATTGACAATCTTTTGACTTACCGGCGTTATTTCCGCTCCTACACCGTCGCCTTCGATAAAAGGTATCGTCACTTGGTCGGGAACAATTAATTTTTCACCTTGTTTTTGTACTTTCATATTTTTTTAGTCTTTTTTCCGTAAGCTGAAGCATACGGTTAATAAAGTATCGTCCCGTGCGGGACTTGTCGGAACATTTTATTTTCTCACAAAACTCAGCCTCGCAGAGGCGACACTTTATTAACCGTGGGCTTTAGCCTACGGTTGTGAATGCTTGTTTTTTTAGATAATTTAATGCACTGCCTGCCCGAAACCATTGAATCTGCAAATCGTTGAAACTGTGATTTGCCTGAAAAGATTCTTCGCTGCCGTCGTCATGAGTGAGTATTGCCGTGAGCGGTTTACCTGCTTGAAAATCCGACAGTCCGCTAATTGTGATGCGGTCGTTTTCCCGTATCCTGTCGTAATCGCTTTTATTTTCAAAAGTGAGCGCCAACATGCCTTGCTTTTTCAGATTGGTTTCGTGAATCCGGGCAAAACTCTTGGCTAATATCACTTTCACATTCAAGAAGCGAGGCTCCATCGCTGCATGTTCGCGCGACGAACCTTCGCCGTAATTTTCTTCCGCTACCACTATCGACGACAAACCGGCTGTTTTATAAAATTTCGCTACATCGGAAATCGGTTCGTATTGATGCAGAATTTGGTTGGCAACCAAGTTGGTTTTCCCATTGAAAGCATTGACTGCGCCTATCAGCATATTGCCCGAAATATTTTCCAAATGACCGCGGAAACGAAGCCAGGGGCCTGCCATGGAAATATGGTCGGTAGTACATTTGCCTTCCGTTTTAATCAGCAAAGGCATCTTTTTCAAATCATTTTCGTTGAATGCAGGGAAAGGTTGCAACAATTGCAAACGTTCGGATTTCGGATTGATACTAATTTTCGTACTTTCCGTTCCGTAAGCGATATACCCTTTGTCTTCCACCTCAAATCCTTTGGGAGGGAAATCACTTCCCTGCGGCTCGTTGAGCAGAATTTCACGACCGTCTTTGGTCTTTAATTTATCCGTTAAAGGATTGAAAGACAGACTGCCTGCAATGGTCAATGCCATAGTTAATTCGGGCGATGCCACAAAAGCGTAGGTATTGGGATTGCCGTCGGCGCGTTTGGCAAAATTGCGATTAAACGAAGTCACAATGGCATTTTTCCGTGTATTATCATCAGTATGTCGTTTCCATTGTCCGATGCAAGGACCGCAGGCATTCGCCATAATCACACCGCCAATTCTTTCAAAATCAGCAATCAAGCCATCACGTTCGGCGGTATAACGAATCTGTTCAGAACCCGGATTGATAATCAGCGGAGCCGCCACCGGAATATTATCTTCCAACGCTTGACGGGCAATGGATGCCGCGCGACTTAAATCCTGATAAGACGAATTGGTGCACGATCCTATCAAACCTACTTCCATCTTTTGCGGATAATCATTGGCTTTTACTTTGGCGGCAAATTCCGAAATCGGCGTAGCTGCATCAGGTGTAAAGGGGCCATTGATATAAGGCTCTAAATCAGACAAATTAATTTCGATAACTTGGTCGTAATAAGCGCTTGGATTACTTTCTACTTCCGGGTCGGCTTGCAGGTAAGGCGCTATTTGATTCGCTAAACCGGCAATTTCCGCACGTTCGGTTGCCCGCAGGTAAGCTGCAATATTCTCATCGAAAGGAAAAATTGAAGTGGTGGCGCCAACTTCCGCACCCATATTACAAACGGTAGCTTTCCCTGTGGCAGAAAGTGAAGTTGTTCCTTCGCCGAAATATTCGATAACCGAATTTGTTCCGCCTTTGACGGTCAGTATGCCTGCCAATTTAAGGATAAGGTCTTTGGGAGATGCCCAACCGTTCAATTTTCCGGTCAGTTTGACGCCGATGATTCGAGGCATTTTCAATTCCCATTCCATTCCGCTCATCACATCGACGGCATCCGCACCGCCTACGCCGATGGCAATCATTCCCAATCCGCCCGCATTAGGCGTATGCGAATCCGTGCCAATCATCATGCCGCCGGGAAATGCGTAATTTTCCAACACCACCTGATGAATAATGCCCGCGCCCGGTTTCCAAAAGCCTATTGCGTATTGGTTGGAGACCGATTGCAGGAAATCATAGACTTCGTTATTGTTGGCGGTTGCCGTATCAATATCGGCTTTCGCGCCTTTATCCGCCTGAATCAGGTGGTCGCAGTGAACCGTTGCCGGAACAGCGGATTTCTTTTTTCCCGCATTCATAAACTGCAACAACGCCATTTGCGCCGTAGCATCTTGCATGGCCACGCGGTCGGGGCGAAAATTGACATAATCTATTCCACGTTGGTAACTCTGCCTGTTTTCGGCGTCAAAAAGATGGGCATACAAAATTTTCTCGGTCAATGTAAGCGGTCGATGAATCGTTTTTCGCACCTCGTTTACTTTTTTCGGGAAGAGAGAATAAAACTTTTCTAAAATTTCAAAATCATGTATCATAATATCGGATTTTTTACAAATATACGCTATTTTATTATATTAACCAAATTGATATTTTTTATCTCTATATCAATAAAATCTATAAGAGATGCATATTATTTTTTATTCTTATTATCTTTACATCCAAAATCAGGCGTTTATGGAATTGGGAAAAGGTTGGTATCACGTTATTGCAGGCTTTGTTGTCATTGTTTGGGGTGTCACTTTTATTTCTACAAAAGTGATTTTGTTGTCCGGCCTTAGTCCGGAGGATATATTTTTCTACCGCTTCCTGCTGGCTTATATTGGGATATGGTTTTTCGGTAAGCACCGTTTATTTGCAGATAATCTGAAAGACGAAATCTATTTTGTTTTTCTCGGAATTACAGGCGGTTCGCTTTATTTTCTGACGGAAAATTATGCCGTGCAATACACCTTGCCGTCTAATGTTTCGCTCTTGGTTTGTGTCGCGCCTTTGTTTACCGCCCTACTCTCCATCTGGTTTTTGAAAAATGAAAAAATCAGCCGGTCATTGGTTCAGGGTATATTGATTGCGTTTGTGGGAGTCGCTTTGGTTGTGTTTAACGGACAATTTATTCTCAAACTGAATCCGATCGGCGACGTTCTGAGTATCGCCGCCGCTTTCTGTTGGGCGGTTTACAGCATTCTTCTAACCAGAGTTAACAATCGTTATCCGAACGTGTTTATTACCCGAAAAGTATTTTTTTACGGATTATTGACCATCCTCCCCTTCTTTTATTTCAAACCCTTGACAATCAATCCCGAAATCTTATTCCAACCGCAAGTTATCGGCAATATACTCTTTCTCGGAGTCATTGCTTCTCTGCTGTGTTATTTATTTTGGAATCTGACCGTTAAAAAATTGGGCGCCATATTGACAAACAATTATATCTACATCATTCCGGTAATAACGCTGATTACCTCAGCCATTATCATTCAGGAAAAAATTACCGTTTTTGCGATTGTTGGGACGATGCTGATTTTAGCGGGGGTTATTCGGGCGGGGAAGTAGTAACTTTAAACAGAATCTATTTCTTGCTATAAGTCGATATTTTTATGACTTATAGCAAGAAATAACACTACTCTCTATCCATTTTTTATATCACACATAACTATGCACCCCTCCCAGAAAATAGCTAACGCCGAAGAACGTCATCAAAATAGAGAAAAATGCAATGACACAATAAATGTGGAATTTTTTCGGGTTCCGGAAGAAAGGAAAGCTGCCTTTGTGCAAGGGCAAAGCATAAATTAGAAGGGTAATCAAAGCCCATGTTTCTTTGGCGTCCCAACCCCAATACCGTCCCCAGGAAATGTTGGCCCAGACTGCGCCGATAAAGATTCCTGCCGATAGAAGAAAGAGGGCGGGATAAAGCAAAAGCGTATTCCAAACAGACAGTTTTTTACGCAATTTTCCGGAAGACAGGCCGACTATACTTATTATCATAATCACTAAAAGCAGAAGATAGGCAATCATAATGACCGAAACATGAATCGCCAATAAAGGTGAACGTAAAACCGGTGTCATCGGATTCAATTGGGAGATATAATACCACAATCCGGCAACGGGAATCAAGGTGTAAAGCAGGCCTTTCCGGCCGATTCGGATAAAAAGCAATGCCAGCATGGAAACCGCAAGCAACAGATAACCCGTGTAAGTAACCACAATGCCCCAAGGGTCGTGATTGACCGACAATACCGTGCCCATTTCATCCGGGTCATAATCCATCTGATAAAAACGATAACCTTGTTGCTTAAAAATTTTATTCATCGAAATCCGGGAAACTTCTTCATCCACTTTGATGAAACTGATATAATCGGCCGGTTCATCGGTTCCGGAATGATATTCAATATCGAAAAGGAGTAGCTTGATATCGAAAGGAAGAGGGCGCTTCACAGCATCCTCTTCCGAAATATAGAAATTGGCTATTTCTCCTTGTCTGATATGCACATATCCACGGTCTGCCGTAAGATAAGTAATCAGCGCTCCAAGGAGTATAATTACTAACGAACAATGAAATAAAATGCGCGTGAACTGCGGCCGGAACAATGTCCGGTGAACGCTGAAAATATAAACCGACGAACTGATTCCCAAAATCGCCCAGAGGATTACAAACCACCAAGCGCCGTAAATCCATTCGTGAACCGCCTCGCTACCCTGAAATTTTTCAAGAACAGTGGCGGAAGCGAGAACCAATATCAGTATTCCTAAAGAACCGAATGCGCAATATTTTAATAAACGTTTTGACAATTGTATATAAGTTAATTAATTATGTAAACGCATAAACAAATTATTTAGTATATGTCTTTTTAAATCGATTCCAAAAACTTAACCAATGCATCCCGGTCTTCCTTCGACAGGTTATAGAACTTGTCTCTGGATTTTTTCGCATCTCCGCCATGCCACATAATGGCTTCGGTATAGTTGCGGGCGCGCATGTCATGCAGATGTTCACTCGCTCCCGTACATTTTTCCGACAGACCGCGTCCCCAAAGCGGCATGGTGCGGCACCAACCGGTGCGAATGTCGTTAACCATCTCTAACTTATGCTGTAACAAGTCGGTATAAGGCCATATTTTTTGGTAGGGGTAGCGCGGAAGCTTGCCTTTTACCATCGGGTCGCCGCTGTAATCGTCGGCGCCGGTTGTCCAGGAAGGACGGTGGCAGGCGGCACAACCCGCTTCATGAAACATTTTCTTTCCCCGTTGCACAGTGGGGTCATCCAAGTCACGAGCCGCCGGAACTGCCAATCCCCGATGCCAAACCATGAAGTCTATATAGTCTTCATTACTCATTTCTGCCGGTAAATTCCGGGACATCAAGTTTGCATAGATTTCCTCTTCGGTCTTTTCGAGTTCCTGTTGTATCGACTTATTCTTCGACATCTCCTTCGCATAAGCATCTGTGATATAATTGTATGTCCGGTCCGAACGGTTCACGTTGGTAATGTTCCAGATAGCATTCGCTCCCGGCCCGTTTTGCAGAGTGCCGCGGGTAAGCCCATACGTGTAACGTCCCGGATGAGAAGTTCCGTCCGCTTCCTTGATGAAATTGGCGGGGTCGTACTTCGCATCATTCAGGGTAAATCCCAAACTTTTTTCATAAGCGTACTGGGCTAAGAGCGAATCGTCCGGAATGGCGTCGATTAAGCCTGTACCGTAAATCCCGATTGTCGCTTCCAAACGGACTTTATAGAAATCGGGCATCGGCACATTAAAAGCGCTTCTTTCTATTGTAACTTCCGGATAAATAAGGCTATACTTTTCTCCATCGGGAAAGGTGTTATTATAGGTATCCGTATAATTTTTCCATTCTATCCTGATGCCGTCTTCATTGATAGGCGGCAAGTAAGGCGAAACGGCCTGTGTCTGCGGCATTCCGGTAAGCGAACTTACATAATTGTCGTTCGCATCGGTAACGACCAAAAGATAGCCGTTGCCATAGTCATTCGCCCGATAGCGATCCATGCGCTTGCCGTGGCCATAACCCGGATGACAGGTCAGGCAGGAGTTGCGCACATAAGCCGGACCTAAACCGGTGCGTACGCCCGAAGCATTGCTGTTAAATGTTTTTTCGAAAAGAATTTCCCCCAACTGGAAATTTGTGCTCATGCCGCTATTTTCTACCGCAAGAGTCGGGAGTTCGTAGGCATAAGGCGATTCGTCAAACACAGTGCCTAATTGTCCGCCGGAGTAGTACTCTTCGGACAGTGGTTTTTCGGATGTGTTCTTTGAGCTGTTGTTTTCCTCACATGCGAATAAAACCGAAAGACTTATAAGACTTAAAATAATATTTTTTTTGTTCATGTATCTGAATTTTAATCCAAACCTAACAGGTTTTTAAAACGGGTTAGGTTTAAATGAATGTTAATTATTTTTCTAATTCTGCTTTTACTTTGCTTAAACTGCCGCTCAAAGCTTGGCATGCTCCAATCGCTACTCCCGCCTCAGCGCTCGCATAATTGATAGCAAAAGGGTAAGGAATGGCTTCAATTTTCGCAATCGCATTGGCAATCGCCGCTTTTACTTCCGTGTCCAAAGTCGCATTTTTATCTTTAATGTATTGACTTAATGATGCGCCCCGGTGACTTTCTACGCCTCCCAAGTAAGCATTTTCAATACTTTTGATGTTGTCAATGAAATCCACTTTAGAGTTGAAACTGTAAGGCGATTCGATGTAATTCACATCGTCTTTGCCGTAAGCCGTACCAATCTTCACTTCTCCGACTTCATCCGCAATGTCGATGCAACCCTGTACGATGGTGGTAGCGGCATGTGTAACGGTGCGGTATCTACTGCCGGCTTTACCTGCATTCAACATTTCCTCGCCATACGAGCGTCCGCTAATTTCGTCTTCTCCCGCCCAAGCTGTTTCCAAACGGATACACTGGTTGCGCAAATCGCCTGCTACAGCAACGGCATAAATCAGTTCGTTCGTTGTAATATCGCCGATAGCTTTCGGTTTACCTTCCCTAAACAGAATATATTCAATACCGTGGAAACCCAGGAGCGAAACCCCCAAATGGTCGGCAGCCCATAAATCGCCGTCCGGTGCATTCATACTGTTAATAAAAGCCGCATTGCCAAGCGTATTGTTAAAAGCCGGCTCGTCCAAAGGCCAGGTGTCGATATGCGGGTCGATACCGAAATCGGAAGCAGGGCCGTAAAGAAAGGCTTCACTCAGTTCCCAATAGGCGCGGGAAGCAAACCATGCGTTGATAGCGGTTTGCAGATTAGCCGCAGTCTTGTTGGCTTTTAAAGTCGCCATCGCCTCGTAGAGATCGACGGTAGCCTCTGCCAGCGAGTGGTAAGTGGCAATAATTGTATGGTTTACATACTGCGGAATGATGGGAGCCAAAGCTTCTTCCTTTTCGGAAAAAGGGTCAACGTCATCGTCGCTACAGGAAATGAATCCGCCGAAAGTGAAAACGGCGAACAGTAAATAAAATGGGAATTTTAGTTTCATATTAATTATTTTTTATTAGCTACATATTAAAGAATCCGGTATAGGCAATTCCCAATGAAACAGAGGGTTCGTTAGCGAATGGTTGTTTCAATAAACCTTTGGAATATTCGGCTTTTACTACGATTTCCCGCATCGGAAAATAATTGAGGCCAAAAGCCAGTCGTTGCCGTCCGCACCATTGTTCGTCCTGAATGCTTTCGTCCGTCTTGTACATCGAATCGTATTGTTCATAACGTCCGAAGATGTACAATTTTTGTTGTTTGGCGTGAAATTTCGACACTTGCGAGAAAATATCATAACCCGCTTCTACGCCTCCGCTTATCGCATCCGAAGCGATATTGCTACGGGGAGAAGTGGATTGATTCGGCAGATTCCTGTTATATAAGGAGATGGTTTTCGCATCGCTCAAATGGCCGTAATCGAAAGAGCCGCGCGCTATCCAGTTGTGCGCATTGTATTCAAAATCAACACTGCCGATACTTACTACGCCTTTCACATTTTTGTATTTTTCGGCATACGAAGGCGTGATGCTATTGGCGAAACTCTCTCCATAGTAACCGCTTACGCCTATCCTTAATCCCGGAACCGAATAATTGTCTATCCGCACCGCGCCTGCATATTTATTCGCTGTTTTAAACTCGTAGGGCGATGCAGAAGCTCCGCCTATCCATCTTTTATTGCTGAACAGCTCGGAATCCAAGCCCGGCAAAAGCAGGATTTCGTAACGCCAACGAGAAAATTTTCCCCAAAGGCTGATACCGGTTTCGTGCCAGGTACAGGGAAGTATCGTGTTCTCGCCTTCCGGACGATAGACGGTAAAAAACTGATTGGGCAAGTGATTGCCGTTGGTATAGCCTATGGGTACGATGATATGTCCCAATCTCAGGTTGAGGGCTTTGCTAAAAGTTTTTTCTATCCAGAACTGTTCCAAGGCCACTTCGCCGCCGCGCTCAATTTCCGATTCGTATTCGCCGCCTTCCTCCGGTTCTATTTCCACAGCCGATTCGGTGCCGCCATGTTCAAACTCTATCTCGGAATTAAGTCTCCATCCGTTGCCAAATTCATAACCGACGAAAAAAACTACATGCGGCAAGTCGAAACGGCCATGACTGGGGTCGTTTTTGTAGTTATTCGGATTCATGTAGCGAAAAGGGTTTCCGCTGTAATAATTGCGGGAAAAAGCCGCTTCGCCATAACCGCCCAATAAGAGCTGTTTTGGAGAAGAAACTTGTGTTGAATCAGCGGTTTGCGCCTGAATGTTTACAAAAGAAAATGCAATCAGAAATAGAATGATAAAACGGAACTTGTATTTCATTATTAATACCAATTTTGCTGTTTTTATGTCTGTTTAATTTGACACCGCAAAAGTATTTATTTATGAAAGGTGAAACAATCGCAAGTTTTCGGTATTTTTATAGGGGATAGTAGTTATTAATGGGGATGCCTTCTGATTTTGCATTGCATCTTTTGTTAGTGAATTACCGGTCTTTAATATGTATGTACGACCTTTGCCTTGAACGTAATTCAAACAAAACCACCTTAGTAGCAAAGGTGTGTTGCGATAACCAACACAAACCTCAAATATTAAAACGGCACCTCGTCTGTTTGAGCCACCATTCTTGAATGGGGTCTTTCCGCCGGCATTAAGTTCTCCTGACTATTGACCCGCGACCGGTGTTCTTCAATGATTTGGCTTTCGTTTAGATTTTGGAAGCGGGCGTATTCTTTTTTAAATTCGAGTAAAACATCTCCGGTAGAGCCGTTACGGTGTTTTGCGATAATGATTTCCGCTTTTCCGGTCAAATCGTTTCCTTGTTCGTCGGCATAGATTTTGTAATATTCCGGACGGTGGATAAAACATACGATGTCGGCGTCCTGTTCGATGGCGCCCGATTCGCGGAGGTCGGAGAGTTGCGGTCTTTTGGCGTCGAATCCGTCGCCGCGGCCGGTACGGTTTTCCACGCTACGGTTCAACTGCGAAAGCGCTATGACCGGGATATTCAATTCCTTGGCCAAGCCTTTCAGTGAACGGGAAATGATGCTTACTTCCTGTTCACGGCTACCAAACGACATCCCGCTGGCGTTCATCAACTGCAAATAGTCGATAATGACACATTTCACTTTATGTTCTTTTACCAATCGCCGGGCTTTGGTGCGCAATTCAAACACGGACAAACTGGGGGTGTCATCGACGAAAATCGGGGCATCGTAAAGTACGCGCACTTTGCTGTCCAACTGATGCCATTCGTGAGGCGCCAATTGTCCGTTTTTGATTTTTTCGCCGGGCAATTGGGTCACATTCACAATCAAACGGTTAACCAATTGAACGTTCGACATTTCCAAGGAGAAAACGGCGACCGGAATGTTGAAATTGACCGCCATGTTTTTCGCCATTGAAAGGACAAAAGCGGTT
The DNA here is from genome assembly GCA_025999935.1 of Bacteroidia bacterium. Classification (GTDB taxonomy): domain Bacteria; phylum Bacteroidota; class Bacteroidia; order Bacteroidales; family Azobacteroidaceae; genus Azobacteroides. The sequence goes on from BNXY01000006.1 coordinate 58,508, forward strand.
TTACCCATGGCGGGACGTGCGGCAATGATAACCAAATCCGAATTTTGCCAACCGGAAGTGATTTTGTCCAAATCCTTGAATCCCGATTGAAGTCCGCTCAATCCGTCGGTACGTTTGGCGGCTTCCCGCATCAAATCGAAAGCTTCCTTGATGATAGGGTTGATATGGGTTACATCTTTTTTTACGTTTCGCTGGGAAATTTCAAACAACTGACCTTCGGCTTCCTGCATCAAATCGTCCACGTCGTTGGTTTCGTCAAACGCCTTGCTGGCCACATCCGAAGAAAAGCTAATCAATTCGCGCGCCATGTATTTCTGCGCCACAATCCGGGCATGGAAATCCAAGTGGGCGCTCGACACGACTTTTTGCGACAATAAGGCAATGTAGGAAGCGCCGCCTGTGGCTTCCAAGTTGCCTTCTTTCCGCAATTGTTCGACAACAGTCAGGATGTCGATGGGTTTTTGCTGGATAGCCAGATTTTGGATGGCGGTAAAAATTAATTCGTGCGCTTTGTCGTAAAAACTTTCAGGTGTAAGAATTTCACTGATGATTGCATAAGCGTCTTTTTCGAGCATCAATGCGCCCAGAATCGCTTCTTCCAATTCGCGCGCCTGTGGCTGTAATCTACCTGTTTCTTCCGTGTTTACCTGTGGTTTCTTCGTCCTCGTACCTGCTTTTTGTTTGCTTTTGTCTTGTAATGCCATTCGTTTTTTTCAATTTTTTAGAACTACAAAGTTAAAATACCGGGCTGGTTTTATCGAATTTCAGGCTTTAATTTTTTCAACGTGTTATCAACAGTTCAAATATTTTATTGTATCTTTGCCATTAATAGTATTTTATTATTTTTAGACATAATCGGTATAGAACATGAAAAAATGCGCCTTACTATTTTTATGGTTATTGTTCGTTGTGAATGGTTTATCTGCAAAGACGGAAATGGATTCGATTTTTCAGGTACTGTTTCAAGCGATGAATAACGGGGAGAAATATACCCTTGAAAAAGAGCGGAATATCAATGAAATCAAAAGAAAGCTTGAAATTCCCGATTTGACGGACAATCAACGTTATTCCGTTTATGACCAATTACATAAAGAATACAATCCGTTCAAAACGGATTCTGCCGTTTATTATTTGGAACTTAATCTGAAAATTGCCGAAAAACTTCATAATATAGAATATATATACAGTACAAAATTATATTTATCCTTTAGCTATTGGATAAGGGGTCGTTTCCTCGAATCCGTTCAGGTACTGAATGACCTCGACCGTAGCCAATTCGACCATTTGCCGGAGTGGTTGCTCCTTAGTTATTATGAATCATACAAACGTATCTACCTTTATTATTCGAGAGAAGACAGCAATAATTATTATTACCCGATCAGTAATTTGTATCGCGATTCTTTGCTGTTTATTGTTCCCGAAAATTCACTGTCTCACAGTATATTGACGGCCGAAAAATTAACGGATGAAAATCGGACGGAAGAAGCCAAACAGTTGTTAATTAAATATTTGTCCGATTATCCTGATGAAAATCATGACCGGGCAATTACTGAAAATGTATTGGCTACCATTTACAAAAAAGAAGGAAACATCGAGATGCAAAAAAAGCATTATGCCTTGTCCGCCATTTGCGACATTCGGAATGCAATTAAAGAAAATGCTTCCATGATGTCACTGGCATTTCTTTTTTATGAAGAAGGCAATATCGACCAAGCATACAAGTGTATCAAATTCTCTATGGATGATGCGGTTTTTTGCAATGCTCGTTTTCGAACGTTTGAAATATCGAAAATTTTTCCGATTATTGACTTTGCTTATCAGGAAAAAGCGGCCAAGCAAAAGGCGGAATTACAAAAATATCTGTTGTTTGTCAGTTTTTTGTTGCTGTTTTTGATTGCGGCCATGGTTTACGTTTACCGGCAAATGAAACGTATTGCCCGTATTCGTAAGGAATTATATCATACGAATGTAAAATTGAACGAATTGAACAAAGATTTGCAGGAATCGAATATAAAATTGCAAGAATTGAATGCTCAACTTTTGACAGTCAATCAAAAATTGGCGGAGACCAACCGTGTAAAAGAGGCGTATTTGGGTAAATTCATTGATTTATGTTCCAATTATATCGAAAAATTGGATAATTATCGACGCAACCTGAACAAGATTGCGAACAGCGGAAAAATGGAAGAATTGTTTAAATCGCTCAAATCGTCCCAATTTATAGAAGATGAATTGAGCGGTTTTTATACCAATTTCGACGAAACTTTTTTACAGATTTATCCTACTTTTATTTCGGATTTTAACGCTTTGTTTCCGGAGGAAGAAAAGCAAGTTCCCAAACAGAGCGAGTTGCTCAATACCGAATTGCGTGTTTATGCGCTGATTCGCTTGGGAATCCACGACAGCGCCAAAATAGCGATTTTCCTGCGCTATTCCATAACAACAGTTTACACTTACCGTTCCAAATTAAAAAACAGGTCTTTATATCCGGAAAATTTAGAAGAGCAAGTGATGAAAATCGGTTCATATTGATAAAAGAAATTCGCTGTCAATACCCTCCGGGTCATAGATATAACCGTCAGAATCCGAAAGCGTGACCACTTTTGCGCCTAACTCAATCAGTTTTTCCACCGTGTATTGGGCAACATTTCCGGAACCGGAAACAGCACATACTTTTCCTTTGATATCAATGTTTCTCGTTTTCAACATTTCCAACAGAAAATAAATATTACCGTAACCCGTAGCTTCCGGACGAATCAAAGAACCGCCAAATTCGAGGCCTTTACCGGTAAAAGTTCCTGTGTGTTCATGAGCCAATTTATTCCCCTTCCTTTCCCCTTTTGCAGCCTCGTCCTGTCGACCGAGCGCAGCGAGTGGAGACATCTCCTGATAATCGTTAAACACTAATTGGGAGATTTGTCGTACACCCCCCGCAGGGCAAGCCTTGTATTTCTGAAAATAATTATTTAACTTTGACGTGATTTTTATTAAAACCTGGCGGCGATGAGGCCAGTCCTGACTGAGAATATGAATTATTAATTACACAAATCATGAGAAAAGAAATATTTTTAGCATTTATCGGCTTGTTCGTTAGTTTCAGCGTCTATTCGCAAAACTTGGAGAAGACACAACAAACCATTGATTATAAAACTTATATTGAATTGGTTTGGCGACAGAACCTTGGTTATGCTGCCGAGAAACTCAACGTGAACATTTCTGAGGCCAACATCAAGGCGGCCAAGGTATTCAACGACCCGCAGCTGAGTGTGGAATACGGCGACAACAGCGAAGCGTACATGCAAATGGGACGTTATGCGGCCGTGGAACTGAGTAAAACTTTTTCCGTTGGGAAACGCGGCGCCAACATCGACCTCGCCAAAAGTGAAAAGGCATTGAACGAGGCTTTGCTGGAAGATTATTTTCACCGTTTGCGTGCGGAGGCCACGCTGGCTTACCTCGAATCGTTGAAACAATCGGAACTTTACAAGGTAAAGGAAAATTCGTATAGCAACATTCGCCGTTTGGCCGAAGCCGACAGCATCCGTTTCAAATTAGGCAAAATCACGGATGTGGACGCCGTACAAAGCAAACTCGAAGCGGATATTGCATACAACGACTTGCTTCAGGCGCATACCGAGTTATTCAATGCCCATTCTTCCCTTGGATTATGGACGGGCGTTTTCAACAAAGACGTCATTTACCATCCGTCCGGAAGTCTGCAAACCAAAGAACGCGCTTTCGATACCGAGCAACTTCTGCAAACGGCTTTGGAAAATCGGGCGGATTTGGCCGCCGCTTTGAAAAATGTGGATGTCGCTGCAAAGGAATTGAAAGTGACCCAACGCGAACGCAATATGGATTTTGATATTGCCTTGGGTTATAATTACAACACGGAGGTGCATAACGAAATCGCTCCCGCCCCAAGATTCAGCGGCGTAACATTAGGCGTAGCCGTTCCCTTGAAGTTTTCCAATGCCAATAAAGGCGCACTCAGAGCCGCCGAATTTCGCAAACAACAAGCGGAGATAAATTACCAACAGGCTGAATTGGAAGTGCAGACTTCGGTAATGCAAAGTCTGCGGCAATACTTGTCCCTGCTCGAACAGGTGAAACGCTACGAAACCGGCATGTTGGACAATGCCAAGTCGATTCTGAACGGAAAAATTTACAGTTACGAACGCGGCGAAACGTCACGCTTGGAGGTTTTGGTAGCTCAGCAAACCTACGACGAACTCCGCACGGCTTATATCGAAACGGTTTTCAACAGTCTTGCCGCGTTGATTGAGTTGGAACGGAGTGTTGGGATTTGGGATGTTGCGGTGGAATAAAAAATCAGATATTCGGAAGGATAATAAAGTATTTCAGTATCAATTAACTGATGAAGGTGGTAAATTTGGAAAGTTTTTCTACCTTTGCATGCAAGTAATAACCCCCAAAAAGAAGTATTATGAAGACCAAATGTTTAGTTCTTATCAATTTATTTATCTGTTTGCTGAACGTAAACGGACAAAATGCTATTCAAATTACAACCGATAATGTCGGTTTGGTTTACCGAATCGGCGATAATGGTCGCCTGTATCAGACTTATATCGGGAAAAAACTGGAACATAGCCGGGATTTCGTTTACCTGCCCAACCTGGGCGAGGCTTACATAACGAACGGTATGGAAGATTATTTCGAACCGGCAATCCGCGTACTGCATGGCGACGGTAATCCCTCACTGCTGCTCAAATATGTTTCGCACGGGACCAAACAGCTTCAACAGGATGTTACGGAAACAGTCATTCTTTTGCGTGACGACAAATATCCGGTGGATGTAAAACTGTACTTCACAGCATACAACAAGGAAGATATCATAAAGACTCATTCCGAAATAACGCACCATGAAAAAAAACCGCTTACCTTATATAATTACGCCTCGTCGATGCTTCACCTGAATGCCGGCAAATATCATCTTACGGAGTTTACCGGCGATTGGGCGCATGAAGTGAACATGAGCGAAAATCCCCTGACCTTTGGAAAAAAAATGCTGGATACGAAACTTGGAAGCCGAGCAGATATGTTTTGCAGTCCGTTTTTCCTCCTGTCGTTGAATGAATCCGCACGCGAAAACAGCGGAGATGTACTTTTCGGAACAATCGGATGGACGGGAAATTTCCGTTTTACGTTTGAAGTTGACCAGGAAAACAAACTGCGAATCATTTCGGGCATCAACCCCTTTGCATCGGAATACTCGCTGCAGCCGGGCGAAATATTCCGTACACCGGAATTTATATTCACCTACAGTTCGGAAGGAAAAGGCAAAGCAAGCCGCAATTTCCACAAGTGGGCGCGTAAATTTCAACTCAAGGATGGCGAAAAAACACGTTTTACCTTGCTGAACAACTGGGAAGCGACTTATTTTAATTTCAATGAAGACAAACTCATTACGATTATGGATGAGGCGGTCAAACTGGGCGTTGATATGTTTCTGCTCGACGACGGCTGGTTCGCCAACAAGTACCCCCGCAGCAGCGACCGCCAGGGACTGGGAGACTGGGAGGAAACGAAAGAGAAATTGCCGCTCGGCGTCGGAAAACTGGTTGAAGAAGCAAGCCAAAAAGGAATCAAGTTCGGAATATGGATTGAGCCGGAAATGGTAAATCCCAAAAGCGAACTGTACGAGAAGCACAAGGACTGGGTCATTCATCTTCCCAATCGCGACGAATATTATTTCCGCAACCAGATGGTACTTGACCTGAGCAATCCGGCCGTCCAGAACTTCGTCTTCGGTATCGTGGACAATCTGATGACCAAATATCCCGGTATCGCCTATTTCAAATGGGACTGCAACAGCCCGATAACAAATATTTATTCTCCTTACCTGAAGGACAAACAGTCGCACCTCTACATTGAACATGTCCGCGGTTTATACAAGGTGCTTGAACGGATAAAACAAAAATATCCCGATTTACCGATGATGTTGTGTTCCGGCGGCGGCGGTCGAACCGACTACGAAGCATTGAAATATTTCACCGAATTTTGGGCGAGCGACAATACCGATGCTGTCGAAAGAATATTCATACAATGGGGCTATTCCCATTTCTTCCCGTCGAAATCAATAGCGGCTCACGTAACAACCTGGGGCAAGCAGCCGGTGAAATTCCGCACGGACGTAGCTATGATGTGCAAACTCGGCTTTGACATCCGCATGAACGACTTGAAACCGGAAGAACAGCAATTTTGCCGCGAAGCGGTAGGGAATTTCAAACGCCTGGAAAGCACAATATTGGATGGAGATATGTATCGCCTTGCATCGCCCTGCGAAAGCGACCATGCTGCGGTAATGTACGTAGAAGAAAGCGGTAAAAAATCCGTTTTGTTTACCTTCGATATTCATCCCCGTTATGCGGAAAAAAATCAACCTTTACGGCTTGCCGGCTTGAATCCCGATAAGGAATACGAGTTGAAAGAGATAAATCTGTTGCCCGGAGCGAGATCGCGTCTGTCATGCAACAATAAGAAATATTCCGGCGAATACCTGATGAAGGTGGGAATCCCCGTGTTTTCGGCCAGCCATACCGTAAGCCATTTGATAGAAATAACGGAGACGGGAGAACCACTACTTTGATCCGTTTGTGCAAGGTGCTTGAACAAACAGTATGGATGAAAAGAGTTTGATTTCGGCTGTTAAAAATGGAAGCGAATCTGCTTTTAAAGAAATATACAATGCTTATTGGCAGCGTGTATTTCTTTTTGCCTCGCTTTATATCACCGATAAAGACGAGGTAAGGGATATTGTTCAGGATGTTTTTGTAAAACTATGGGAATCAAGAAGTTTTCTTCGGGAAGAAGAGAATTTCAAAGGGTATTTATTCATCATTACGCGCAATCATGTTTTCAACAAGTCAAGGAGCGCGCATTTCAATTACGATTTTTATCGGCAGACCATCGACAATGCATTGGAACATTCCTATCGGATAGAAGATGAACTGGAAGCCGAAGATTTGGAAAAACAAATCAATCGGCTGATAGAGGAAATGCCTTCGCAACGTCGCCGTGTTTTTATCTTGAGCCGCAAGCAGTATAAATCATACAAAGAAATAGCCGCCGTGTTGAATATTTCAGAAAAAACGGTGGAAAGACATATCAATGAAGCCATTAAATACATAAAAACAAACCTTCAACTACTCTCCTTTTTTATTTTCTTTCGTTTATTTTAATTTTATTTATTTTATTTTGGGGGATGAGCAATTATAAAATGTATTTATAATATGTAAATGAAATAATTTATTAATTTAAAATTGTATTATATGGAAATAAAAAAGGAATAAACAGAAGCGCACAAGGATGCCGAGTCGCCTTACTCTATATTACGACCGGAGAGTTTTATTCAGACAATTATTATTATTCATCAAAAAATTATATTATGAAGAACATAAAAATATTAGTGTTTTTAGTGATGTTATCGGGGTGTTCATTTTTTTCGGCGGTATATGCGCAAAAAAGCCTGTCGCTCAATATGACAAACGCTCCCTTGGCAAAAGTTATCAAAGAAATCGAATCGAAAAGTGATTATACATTTTTTATCAACGACACGCGCGTAAAAACCGGTACACTGGTTTCTGTCAATCTCAGTAATGCCTCAATTGAGCAAATATTGAAAACCGCGTTTGCTTCCACCGATTATTCGTATGAGATTATAGACAAGCAAATACTTGTAAAGGTAAAATCCGAATCACCCCAAGAATCATCTGCTGCAAGAAAGGTGAAAGGAGTGGTACGGGACATTCAGGGAGAGCCGGTAATCGGAGCCTCCGTAAAAGTAGAGGGAAGCGGCATCGGAAGCGCGACCGGTATAGACGGCGGCTATTCGCTCGATGTACCGGACAACAATTCCGTATTGACATTCAGCTATCTCGGCTACACTCCACAATCGGTTGCGGTAAAAGACAAGCAGACAGTGGACATCATTCTTTTGGAAGATTTTAAATCGTTGGACGAAGTGGTCGTAGTAGGTTACGGCACACAAAAGAAAGTAAACCTGACAGGGTCGGTATCTTCCGTTTCCGGTAGCGATTTGGTAAAACGTCCCGTAACCAATCCCGTAACTATGCTTCAGGGACAAATTCCCGGATTATCGGTTGTGCAGGCTACCGGTCAGCCGGGCAATGAATCAGCCTCCCTGCGTATCCGCGGACAAGGCACATACAGTGACGCCGGCTCCGACCCGCTGGTGCTTATTGATGGTGTGCCGGGAACTCTTTCCAATTTGAATGCCAATGACATAGAAAATGTTTCCGTATTGAAAGACGCCAGTTCGGCATCCATTTACGGTTCCAGAGCGGCAAACGGCGTGATATTAGTTACCACCAAAGCCGGACAAGAAAACAAGTTTAAGGTGGCATACAATGTTAATGTGGGTGTTCATACTCCGACACGGTTGATTAATCTCGTAACCAATTCGGTGCAGTATATGCGTTTGTTCAACGAAGCCAAGACTAATTCGGGCACTGCCAATTCAAGCACGATTTATTCCGATGAAATGATTGCGCTGTATGAAAATGCGACGGACAGAACGAAATATCCCAATTTTAACTGGTTGGATTACGGATTCAATCCCGCCGTTGTTCAGAATCACGACTTGTCGGTAAGCGGTGGAAGCAATGGGACGACCTATAATATTTCCACAGGTTACATCAACCAGCCGGGTACGTTAATCGGCTATGGATTTGAAAAATACAACTTCCGTACCAACATCAAATCAAAACTGAAAGACTGGATCACGATAGGGAGCAATTTGTCGCTCGAACGCGGAGATGTGAAAGCAACGGCTCAAGGACAGGAAGATGCGATGCTGTCGCTACTGTCGCAGGCGCCCACATACAGTCCAAAATTGCCTGATGGATCGGGATATACGTATTATGCTTATCCGTTTGAAGACCATAATAAAAACCAAGTCGCTATCACAGAAACCGGCGTAACGAACAAAAGTGTCAACTACGACGCCTCCGCACAATTGTGGCTGGAACTGGAACTGTTCAAGGGACTGACCTGGTACACTAAAGGCGCCGCTAATCTCAGAGACAACACATCGAAAGACTGGCGACAAACAGTGCCTTTGTATAATTTCCATACAGGCGAAGTTGTATCAAATCTGGATGTAGGAACAACCGGATTGACGGCAACGAACAGCAAAACGTTCTATACCAACCTGTTTTCCTACCTGAAATATGCAACAACCGTTGGAAACCATTCCTTCGGAGCGCAGGTGGGCTACAGTCAGGAAACAAATCACTATGAATACCTGCGAGGATATCGCAAAGACTTCCTTGCTCCCCTGCCGGAATTGAATGCCGGCACAGACAATACCAACCAGCGGGCAGAGGGCACATCCTACGACTGGGCGTTGATGTCGCTGTTCGGACGGCTTAACTACGATTATCTGGGACGCTATCTGGCAGAAGTAAATGTGCGTTACGACGGAACTTCGCGTATGGATCAAGATAAACGCTGGGGATATTTTCCTTCGTTTTCTTTGGGATGGCGGTTGTCCGAAGAAAGTTTTATTAAGGAACCGGCAGGCGACTGGCTTACCAATCTCAAAGTGCGCGGCTCGTATGGTTTGTTGGGTAACCAAAACATCAATGTAAATGGTCAACCTTATCCCTATCAGTCGATGTTGGATTATACGGGTAATTATCCCTTTGACAATGCGTCATTGAGTACGGGTGTAGCACAATCCGCCTATTCAAACAAGGATATTAAATGGGAATCAAGCTCAATATTTGATATCGGATTAGACCTTACGGTATTTGGCGGACTGTCGGTTACGTATGACTATTACAAGAAAAATACAACAGATATTTTGAGAAGCGCACAGGTTTCAACCATTTTGGGCTTAACCGCTCCGATAGTGAACAGCGGCGCAATGGTAAATTACGGGCACGAAATCAGCCTGCAATATGCCGGACAAGTCGCTTCCGGAACATTCAAAGGACTGAATTACGGAGCCGGCGTTTACTATAACAAGTATAAGAATGAAGCGGCTAATTTTGGCGCCGAAGAAATCGACGGATATTATCTGCGCCGTAACGGACTGCCGTACAATTCCTATTATCTGTTGGAGTGCATTGGCGTATTCCAGACGCAGGAAGAAATTAACAATTCGCCCAAGCAATACAGCGGCAACGTCAAGCCCGGCGATTTGAAATATCGGGATGCCGACGAAAATGGCGTAGTTGATGATAAGGACAAGGTGGTCATAGACGGCAAATTCCCGGCTTTCGAATATTCATTTAATCTGAACGCTTCTTGGAAAGGGTTTGACATTTCCGCATTTTTCCAAGGTGTCGAAGGACGAAAGATATTTGTCAACGGATGGGGCTATGAATCATTTCGGCAAGGTACGCCTCCTTCGACCGACTGGCTTGACCGCTGGACAGGTCCGGGTACGTCCAACTGGATGCCGCGAATCACGTTTAACGAGCAGGATAACGGGGAAAACCGCAGAAACAGTACGTGGTTCCTACAGGACGCTTCGTATTTGCGTCTGAAAAACCTTACGGCAGGTTATTCGTTGCCCAAGAAATTGATTGCACATGCCCGTCTCGAAAAAGCAAGAGTATATTTTTCCGCAGACAATCTGTTGACGTTTACGCAGTACAAGGCTTTCGACCCGGAACGCGCCGGAGATGGCAGGTTTGCTCAGTATCCTCAAAACAAAATTGTGTCTTTCGGTCTGAATGTTGAATTTTAATAAGATAAATAAAATGAGAACAAAAATATATTTAATCATTGTGGCAGCGGCTACAATATGTATGTCTTCTTGCAGTGACCTGCTCGAACTCAATCCACAGGATAAAATGTCGGAGGCGACTTTCTGGAAAACGGAAAAAGACTTTGGCAATGCGCTTACCGCCTGTTACGGAAGATTGCAGAGTTCCTATTTTTCCTACGGTTTTCCCTTTTGGGATAATATTACGGATAACGGCTATGGTCAGCACAATTACGGTTCGAGTACGGATATTGCACAGGGAAATATCAGCCCGACGACCGGAGGCTTGGTATCAAGTGTATATAACAATGGATATCTTTCCATAGCACGAATCAATATTTTCCTGCAAAATCTGAAGAATTTTACGGGAATGACAGAGGCGGCGAAGAAACAAAGCGAAGCCGAAGCACGGATGTTGCGGGCGTTTTTTTACAGTTATCTCTATCGCTGTTACGGCGATGTGCCGCTCGTTGATGAGCCTTTGACACTCGAAAACCAGTATCAGGCAAAGAAACCTGCGGCGGACATCTTGAAGTTTATGATGGACGATATTGACTTTGCCATTGCCAATCTGAAAGACGAAACATACATAAGCAGTAAGGGACGCTGGACGGTGAATGCCGCCAAAGCATATAAAGCAAGAATGTTGCTCTATGATGCGTATGACAGCAACGGCAATGCCATTGTTGCACAAATGACCGCAGTCAAGACGTTGTTGACGACCATTACCGGCTACACGCTGGCGGCAGATTTTTCCGACAATTTTATGGCTTCTAAACAGGAAACCTGTCCGGAAATTCTCTTTTCGGTCAAATTCCTTGCGCCAAACAACATCACGGGCGCCGACCAGTGGTATGGCGACTGGATTGTTGTCAGCCCGACCGCCAATCTGATCAATGAATATGAGATGGCGGACGGAACGCCTGCTACTCCTGTTCCCTATAATGATAAAGGAACAATTGACCCGAGTATATTTAATAACGCATCGCTTGCCTTACGGGAACCACGTGCCGCAAAAACAGTGTTTATAGACAAATTTTTTTCCGGCGGAACGGAGCATACCCCTGACAATAATAGACCCTTGGGAACGGGACTGTCCAAATTCCTTGCTCCCGACCTCACCGATGCGCTTTTTGGCTATGATTGGCAAAGCGAACAAGATTGGGTGGTATTGCGTTATGCCGATGTGTTGCTGATGCTGGCAGAAGCCGAAAACGAAATCAACGGACCAACGGATATTGCATATAAAGCGGTCAACGACGTGCGCGACAGGGGAAAAGCTTCTTTGCTGCCTGCCGGTTTGACCAAAGACCAGATGCGTGAACGCATCCGTCACGAACGGCGCATTGAACTCGCTTTTGAAGGACAACGTTACTTCGACCTTAAACGGTGGAAGATTGCCAAACAAGTATTGAACAATGTACAAGACGGATTGATTACCTATAAATTTGAGGACAAGCATTATCTGTGGCCATTGCCGAACGCGGAAATAGAGAAGTCGAAAGGGATTCTGGAACAAAATCCGGATTATAAATAAATGGAGGTAACGACGATGCAGTAGGGGCAGGGCGCGCCCTGCCCCTACCTTTTGGAAAATTGAATCAATTGTTGTAAATTTACGGCCTATTACAAAGTTCGCAATAAACTGCGGACAGAACGAACACAATTATTTACGTATGAAAAAAATAAAGCTCATCGCTATCGGTATCTTGTTATGTATCGGTGCAAAAGCAGAAAACAATGCGGGTCTGAAACTCTGGTTCGACCGTCCTGCCGGACAATGGGAAGAAACCATCCCGCTGGGTAACGGACGGCTGGGCATGATGCCGGACGGAGGCGTGGAAAAGGAAACGCTTGTGTTGAACGACATAACCCTGTGGTCGGGCGGTGTGCAGGACGCTGATAATCCCGATGCCGCCAAATACCTGCCGGAAATCAGGCAAATGCTTTTCGAGGGAAAAAACGCAGAGGCGCAAAAATTGATATACAAGACTTTTGTGTGCAAGGGTGCCGGTTCGGGATACGGAAATGGAAACGACGTCCCTTTCGGAAGTTATGAAGTGTTGGGCAATCTGCATATTGATTACCAATACCCGCAGGGAAAGGTAGCGCCGAAAAATTATCACCGTCAATTATCGCTGGATGACGCCGTGGCAACCACCTCGTTTGAGTCCGGCGGAGTAACTTATACCCGTGAATATTTCGCGGCATTCGGTCTGGATGTGCTGGTCATCCGTTTACAGGCATCCCGCAGCGGATGTTTGAATTTTACCATAGACATGAATCGTCCGCAAGTCTATGAGACCCTGCTCGACGGCGATGAATTGCTTATGCGTGGGCAACTGAATAACGGTACGGATGGTAAAGGCATGCGCTACAATGCCCGCGTGAAAGTGAAAGTGGCGGGAAAAGGCGTTGTAAAAGGAAAAGACAACCGTATAAATGTTACGGATGCCAAGGAAGCTTTTATTTTTATTTCTGCCGCTACCGACTACAAAAATCCGGATTTTGAATCGAAATGCAGCCGGTTACTGCAACAGGCAATGACCGGCAATTATGCCCGTATCAAGGCGGAACATACAAAACTGTATCGTAATTATTTCGACCGGGCGCACCTCAATCTACATTCACAGCCGGACCGGGACACCATCCCCACCGACCGGAGATTGGACGCTTTTGCCGCTCATCCCAACGATAACGGCTTGGTGGAACTCTATTTCCAGTATGGTCGTTATCTCCTTATTTCGAGCGCCCGTCCGGGACTGTTGCCTCCCAACCTTCAGGGACTTTGGGCAAATACCATCCACACCCCGTGGAATGGCGATTACCACCTGAATATCAATGTGCAAATGAATCATTGGCCTGTGGAAATCACCAATCTTGCCGAACTGCATCAGCCATTGATACAGATGGTTGAATCGTTTGTCGAGCCGGGAAGCCGGACTGCCAAAGCCTTTTACAATGCCGGTGGCTGGGTAACGCACGTAATCGCCAATGTCTGGGGATTCACCGCGCCCGGCGAACATCCGTCTTGGGGCGCTACCAATACGAGTGGCGCGTGGTTGTGCGCCCATTTGTGGGAACATTTTGATTACAACCGCGACACGCAATACCTGCAACAAATCTATCCGACGCTGAAAGGCTCGGCGCAGTTTTTTCTGGATATACTCCAACCCGAGCCTACACACGGCTGGTTGGTAACCGCTCCGACCACCTCCCCCGAAAATTCGTTTTATTTGCCCGGAACCAAAACGAGCGCCAGTATTTGCATGGGTTCCACGATGGACAACCAGTTAGTTCGTGAAATATTCGGCAATGTCATCACGGCAAGCGAAATATTAGACGTGGATGCCGGTTTGCGCGACCGCTTGAAAGTGGCAATGGCCAAACTGCCGCCCAACCAAATCGGCAGTGACGGAAGGCTCATGGAATGGCTCGAAGAATATGAAGAGGTAGAGCCGCACCACCGCCACGTATCCCACCTCTACGGCCTGCATCCGGGCAATCAGATTACGCTGGCGGGAACGCCCGATTTGGCCGAAGCCGCCCGAAAATCGCTGATAGCGCGTGGCGACGGAGGAACAGGATGGTCGCGTGCGTGGAAAATCAATTTCTGGGCGCGCTTGGGCGATGGAAATCATGCCTATTTGTTGTTGTGCAATCTGTTGAAACCGGTCATGGAGAATAGTTTCAACATGAACAGGGGCGGAACTTATCCGAATCTTCTCTGCGCCCATTCGCCGTTCCAGATTGACGGCAATTTCGGCGGATGCGCCGGCATAGCGGAGATGTTCCTACAAAGCCATTCGGGCGTCATCGAACTGTTACCGGCCTTACCCGATGCGTTCTCCGACGGCTCATTCGACGGAATGCGGGTACGTGGAGGCGCTGACCTGTCGGCAACCTGGGCAGATAAAAAACTGATTTCCGCCACTTTGAAAGCAACCGCGGACAATACATTCAAACTGCGGATACCGGCAGGCGCTACGGTAACGTTCAAAAAAGGCAAGGGAGAATCCTTGAATCCGACTGTTACAAACAACATCGCAGAGATTAGACTCAAAGCGGGAGAAACAGTTTCGATAACTGTTCAAACTGTCTGAGGTTACCGTTTATAGGTAGGCAAATCTGCTTTTATACTTCACGCGGCATGGATTTTGTATCTTTCGTTTTGAGAGGATGAGCAAATTAAAAGGGTATTTATAATATGTATCGAGTAAAAAAAGATAATTTGAAAAAACAAATTGAAAATTCAAAAGGCAATCTTCCGATAGACGACAAGGTTCTGCTCGACAATGAATTTGTCAGACAAGAAATGGAAAGTCAATGGGAGAATACGACGGATGTTTTCGGTGCTTTGCCGGACGACAAACAGGAAATATGGCAGCGTATTTCGGAAAAAATATTTCCCCAAAAACTTCACAAGATACCCGCTTTCATCAAGCTGTACAGTGCGGCCGCGTCTCTACTGCTTTTGATTGCGGTGGGCGCTTTATTCTTGCAACGAAACAATCCGGAAGAATCTATTGTTTACATTGTCTGCACGGGCAATCAAGACAAAAATATACTGACGCTCGACGACGGCACGAAAATAAAACTGGGCGCAGGAAGCCGGTTGACGTATCCCGACAAATTTCCTTCAGACAAGCGGGCGGTGGAATTGGACGGGCAAGCCTTTTTTGATGTGGCGAAAGATGCCGAAAAGCCTTTTTCCGTTAAAACGGGAGATGTAGTTGTTACAGCGGTCGGCACTTCGTTTGAAGTATTTCTCGACAGGCGCAACAACACCGTCGAGACAATACTGTTGACTGGCGAAATCAAGGTGGAATACCAACACAGAACCGAAACGGTATATCCCGATCAAAAACTCACTGTTTCGTTGTCAACGGGAGAAGTAAATGTACAAGTCGAAAATGCCGATAAATACTCGGCTTGGAGAAACTACAACGGGCTTGATTTCACAAACGAGAAATTGTCGGTCATCATCCCCCGCTTGGAATATTGGTATGGATGCCGGATTGCTTACGATTCCGAATCGATTCTCGACGAACGGTTTACATTTAAGGTTAAAAACGAGTCGCTGGACAGAATATTGGATTTGATGTATCAGACGGCTTTCATCAGATACAAGAAAGATGAGGAAAATTCGGTATATTGCTTATACATAAATAAATAATTTGCGAACTTAAATTAATAATTAAAATTATGGTCAAGAGAAATTGTTTTATCTTTTTGATGCTGTTGCTTGTTTTGCCGATGTCTTTGCCGGCGCAAAAGCATACGTTTGAAATAAAAGACGGAAATTTTGTGTATGATAACAAGTCTGTTCATATTATCTCCGGAGAGATGCATTATCCGCGTATTCCGCATCAGTACTGGCGTCACCGTATGCAGATGTTGAAGGCTATGGGGTTGAATGCGGTTGCTACTTATGTGTTTTGGAACGCACACGAACCGAAACCGGGAAAATGGGATTTCACGGGAGACAATAATCTTGCCGAGTATATAAAAACGGCGGGTGAGGAAGGTCTGATGGTGATTCTTCGTCCCGGCCCTTATGTATGCGCCGAATGGGAGTTTGGCGGATACCCCTGGTGGTTGCAAAACGTGGAAGGGATGGAACTGAGGCGCGACAATGAACAGTTTTTGAAATACACCCAATTGTATATAAACCGGCTGTATCAGGAAGTCGGCAAGTTGCAGATAACCAAGGGAGGTCC
Organism: Bacteroidia bacterium; assembly: GCA_025999935.1. Lineage (GTDB taxonomy): Bacteria > Bacteroidota > Bacteroidia > Bacteroidales > Azobacteroidaceae > Azobacteroides. The sequence goes on from BNXY01000006.1 coordinate 74,984, forward strand.
TGTCATCATGCTGCAGGCGGAAAATGAATTTGGGTCGTATGTTGCTCAACGGAAAGATATTCCGTTGGAAGAACACCGCAGCTATAATGCCAAGATTGTGCAGCAGTTGAAAAATGCCGGATTTGAAATACCCTTGTTTACATCGGACGGTAGTTGGCTTTTCGAAGGAGGCGCTACGCCCGGCGCTTTGCCGACTGCCAACGGAGAAAGCAATATCGACAATCTGAAAAAAGTCGTCAATGAATATCACGGTGGAAAAGGGCCTTACATGGTCGCCGAATTTTATCCGGGATGGCTGGCGCATTGGGTCGAGCCGCATCCGCAAGTGAACGCCTCCGGTATTGCCCGCCGCACGGAAAAATATTTACAAAACGATGTGTCTTTTAACTTTTATATGGTGCACGGCGGTACAAACTTCGGTTTTACCAGCGGAGCGAATTACGATGACAAACACGATATTCAACCCGACCTGACGAGCTACGACTATGATGCGCCTATCAGCGAAGCCGGATGGGTCACGCCTAAATTCGATTCCATTCGCAATGTAATTAAGCAATATGCAGGCTATGCGGTGCCGGATGCGCCGAAAGCCATTCCCGTAATAGAAATATCTTCCATCAAGCTCGATAAAATTGCCGGTTTGGATATTGAAAAATACAAAAAGGTCCAGAATGACACGCCGCTGACCTATGAGCAGTTAAATCAGGGCTACGGTTATGTTTTATACCGGAAACACTTTAATCAGCCGATAAGCGGGAAATTGGAAATAAAAGGATTGCGGGATTACGCCTTAGTGTATGTAAATTCGGAAAAAGCAGGCGAATTGAACCGCTATTTCAATAAATATTCTATGGATATTAACATTCCGTTTAATTCCACGTTGGAAATACTCGTTGAAAATATGGGACGAATCAACTTCGGTTCCGAAATTATTCACAATACCAAAGGCATTATCAGTCCGGTTACTATAAACGGGATTGTGATGGAAGGCGACTGGGAAATGGTTCAAATACCGATGGATAAATCCCCCAATTTCAAGAGTTTGCCCTCTGCACGCGACAATACGGAAAGCGCTGCCAAATCCCTGACCGGCAAACCGGTATTGTACCGTGGAAGTTTCAATCTGTCCGAAACGGGCGATACCTTTCTGGATATGGAAGAGTGGGGCAAGGGAATCGTGTTTGTCAATGGAAAGAACATCGGCCGCTACTGGCGCATCGGCCCACAGCAAACGCTATATATACCGGGCGTATGGTTGAAGAAGGGCAAAAATGAGATTGTCATATTCGAACAGCAGCATGACAAGCCTCATACGGCAGTGCGGACAACCAAAATTCCAGTGTTGACGAAACTTGTTCTTAATGATTAGATTAGCAAGCGCTTTTAGCCTAATGTTAAGTTGAATTTAACAAGCCCTTTTTCCAAATTATTACCGGAATGAGAAAGATAATCAACCAAATAGAGAGGCATATTTAGTAAATCATCGTTTTTGGTTATGCTCTTTTTTAGGTATCATATACGATATTCATAAATATTTTTAATGATTATCCGCATAACGTCCTATTGTAAATTTTCGATTATTCCTGAATGCGAAATTCTACAATTTCTACTCCTTCATATTCAATTACTTCCACGTCAGGAATGATAGATGGCTGTGTTTTTGTCTTAAATTCAATATGTTGGGTTTCTTTTTGCATCTGCTTGTCCGGCTTTTTGTTGACTGTTTTTAATTACAAAAATACGCAAAATTTTTATGAATTATTGGGACAGGTAATTATATTTTTCGATTCAATTTATTTTCCGCCCTGCAAGTCTCAATAACTTGTTCGATAATTTCTCCGGCGCGTTTTTTTTGTATTCCGGCTTCCGAGGCAACGAGCAAAATGTCTTTCATTGCCGGTTCGCCCTGTCCGTTGACGGTTGTGGTATGGTGGCCGTTGAAACCTGTGCTTGGCAAAATATCATACGCAGGCGATAATTTCCAAACGCCATTCTTGTATTGAAACGAAAAATTCTTTGCGTGGTCGTCTCGGTTGGATATGGCAATATTGAACACCATCAACCGAAAGAGGGCATATACTTCTTCCATGTCTCGTGTAAGATTGAAACAGATTTTTAACAATACCGAATAATCCAAACTTGGAATCCGGTAGTCGGCGTTCAATAATCCGGCGGCGCTAACCGTATGGATTTTCCCAAGCGCTGTCCGGTCGAACCGTTCTACCCCAAAATATTTATTTTCAAACAAGCAGGTATCGGGCATATTGATTCCGCATTTTCGGGCAAGCAGAGAATATTCGTATTCCATTTGCCCAATATTCTGCGGGTCGATGCTTGCCTTAAATTTGACAAGCCAATATTTTTCGTTTATTTTGACAAAAATTTTCGGTCTGGCGCCACCCGAAGAACCTCCGTATTTATACAATGTATCCAAGTAATCGCCTGTGTATTCGCTTGTCAGTATCTTTTCGGTTTCGGCGGCCAGGCGATCAAAATCTACCAATCCCGTTTCAATTGATACGCTTTTATCGGGAAAATATTCCAGCGCTCCTCGTCCACCGGATCCTACAAGCGACAATCTTTGCAAAAGTGTTAATTTTTCAGGTGTAATGCCTCGTTGGCTAAGATAACGGTCAAGGATTAAATTTCCCCAACCATCGGGCAGACTGTCATCGAAAACGCCGAATCCACCGAGGAAAGGCTCGCGCTTGGCTACGAATAAACCTTGTTGCAAAGGCAAGAAATAGGGCGAAACCGAATAACCGTTTTTTATAAATTCCGTATCGTATTCAAAGGCGCAAAGATGATCTTTAGTCAGAGCCAATCGCCCAACTATCCTTGTATCCATCCGTATTTCTACAACATCTGTTTTATCCATTCCGTTTGCCTCTTTTGCGGTTGACGCTTTTATCTTTCAGCAAATCATCCATGCTGCCGTATTGTTTCTCAAAAAACAAATTTTCAAATGCATCGGTCATGGCCAGCGCCATTCCCAACATAACCAAACTGCGTGCAGAAATTTCACCTGTGCGCTCAAACCGTCTGTAAGTGGGTAGCGGAATACCCGCCCTCTGTGCAATTTCTTTTTGGGTATATGCCATTTCGAGCCGCCGTTGTTTTACCCGCCCGGCAATTCCGGTTAATATCGCATCCGGCGTTTTTTCTATAAGTGATAATATATTGTCTTTTAAATCCATTGTTTATTGAAAAAATAGTGTTTTTTATCACTTACAAAGGTAATTAAAATTTCGCAATCAAGGCCTCCCGCTTCCAATATATTTTATTTTCAATCCTATTTCTCAATTATCTCCGTAAGCAACCGCTGAACCCCGTGTTGTAATAATGCAAAAAAACTCCCATTTTTGCAAGTTTTTACTTACAAAAGTCTCTGAAAGATTCAGAGACCGTTCAGAGACATTCAGAGATTTTTATAGATT